>NZ_JACASJ010000092.1:0-20347 GCF_013391025.1 Enterobacter sp. SECR19-1250
ATAACAGTATCTACGGGACTGTAGGCCCGGTAAGCGCAGCGCCACCGGGCAATAAACCGCACTAATGTTTCACACGAATCGGTGCCGTCGCCTCCACCAGCCACGGACGCGCGTCGCTCTCCACCAGCGGTGACAGCGCTTCGCACACCTGCTGATGATACTCATCCAGCCACTGCTTTTCCTGCTCGTTTAACAGATTGAGTTCGACCTGGCTGAGGTCGATTGGGATCAGCGTCAGCGAAGCAAATTTGCAGAATCCTGGAGAGCTTTCCACAATCTCCACCTGATTTTCAATGCGGATCCCATGGCTATCCGCCAAATAGTATCCCGGCTCGATAGTCATAATATTGCCCGCCACCAGCGGCCATGGGTTGACCTTTTTAGCGATGCGATGCGGGTTCTCATGGATAAGCAACTGATGACCCACGCCATGGCCCGTTCCGTGATCGAAATCCAGCCCCATCTCCCACAGCGGCCGACGCGCGAAGGCATCCAGCTGATGCCCCTGGGTGCCGGACGGGAACTGCAGGGTAATCAGCGACAGAAAGCCTTTCAGCACGGCGGTATAGTGTAATCGCTGCTGTGGGCTGACCTTGCCCCACGCCAGGGTACGCGTGGCGTCAGTGGTACCATTATGGTACTGACCACCAGAATCATTCAGATAAAAGTGGTCATGGCCGATGGGTTTGTTGCTGGCTTCGCTTGAGTGGTAGTGGCACATCGCCGCATTGCTGGATGAGGCCGAAATGGTCGCAAAACTTTGCTCAATAAAGCCAGGCTGCTGCTCGCGAAACACGAGTTGCTGTGCTTGGGCCTCCAGCTCGGTCAGCGGCTGGCCTGCTGCCGCACGTGCGGGCACTTCACGGCTCAGCCAGGCCAGGAAATTGACCCACGCGGCACCGTCCTGATGATGACACTTCCGGTAACCCGCCAGTTCTACCGGATTTTTATTGGCCTTCATCAGCGTGATGGGGTCGGTGCGCCAGAGAATGTCACCGTGTGGCTCAATGGCAAAACGCAGAGCCACCGGCGCTGAATCGGCATCTACCATCACCCGTTTACCGTGAGAAAGGCGCTGGCAGCGTTCAATAAAGGCATCCTGCGGCGCAATGGTGAAAGCGTTTCGCACGCTATCAGGCAGGTTGCTTAGCTTATTGTCGTTAACGAACCACTCAACGCTACCGTCCCGACTGAGCAGGGCAAAAGAGAGCGGAACCGGGCTGGTGGGAATATCTGAACCGCGCACGTTAAGCAGCCAGGCGATGTTATCCGGCAGGGTCACGGCCAGGTAATCGGCATTGTTCGCGGCCAGCACGGCGGCAACGCGCTGACGTTTATCGGCGCTGCTTTCACCACTGATTTCAACGGGCATCTCGCGGATAAGCCCCGCCGGAGCGGCAGGGCGATCGGTCCATAACGTATCAAACGGTGACTGGTTAAGCGGCACCATTTCACACTGTGTCGCAGATAGCGTCTCATAATCGGCATTGGTCATCAGCAGCGCTTCAAAACCAATACGGGTGCCAGCTTCAACGTTGGCCGTCAGCCATTGTGCCAGCGGCTCGTTGTGCAGATGATGGATCTCTACTTCATCCATATTGACCTGCACGCGGGCCTGAACCTGATAGCGGCCATCGACAAAAAGCAGGGCTTTGTCTTTTAGCACCAGAGCCAGCCCCGCCGAGCCATCAAAGCCGGTCAGCCAGGCCAGTTTTTCATCATACGGCGCGCAGTATTCGCTCTGCCAGGCATCTGCGCGCGGGACGATCATCCCGTCGAGCTTATTTTCCTGTAGCCACTGACGCAGGGCCGATAACGGTGATGGGGTGTGCATTATTTTTCCTTATTGTTATCAGCGGAATGGCGGTTCGTTAAAGGTACGCAGCTTGCGTGAGTGCAGCCGGTCACCTTCTGCCCGCAGCAAATCAATGGCGCGAATGCCAATTTGCAGGTGTTCGGAGATAGCCCCTTCGTAGAACCGGTTTGCCTGTCCCGGAAGCTTGATTTCACCGTGCAGCGGTTTATCGGAAACGCACAGCAGCGTACCGTAAGGCACACGGAAGCGATAACCCTGAGCGGCAATGGTGGCGCTTTCCATGTCAATCGCCACCGCGCGGCTCAGGTTGAAGCGCAGGGCAGAGGCGGAATAACGCAGCTCCCAGTTACGGTCATCTGTCGTGACTACCGTGCCGGTACGCAGACGCTGTTTGACCTCTTCACCCGGCATGCCGCTCACCTCTTTGGTGGCGTCGTACAGCGCGCGCTGCACTTCGGCAATGCTTGGGATCGGGATGTCCGGCGGGAGCACGGCGTCAAGCACGTGGTCATCACGCAGGTAGGCGTGGGCCAGCACGTAGTCGCCAATCAGCTGGCTTTCACGCAGCCCACCGCAATGACCAATCATCAGCCAGACGTCCGGGCGCAGCACCGCCAGATGGTCGCAGATGGTCTTGGCGTTTGACGGACCCACACCGATGTTGATAAGCGTAATGCCCTGGCCGTCGGCGGTGATCAGGTGCCAGGCTGGCATCTGGTGCTTCTTCCACGCCAGATCGGAGATAGCCTGCTCAGGCGCTTCGGTTTCAGCGGTGATCCAGATCCCGCCGGCGCAGGAGAGGGCGATATAAGGGCTCTCCGGGTCAAGGATCTGGCTACAGCCCCAGCGGACAAATTCGTCGACATAGCGGGTGTAGTTGGTAAATAGCACGAACGGCTGGAAATGCTCGGCTGGCGTCCCGGTGTAGTGACGCAGGCGCGCCAGGGAGAAATCCACCCGGCGGGCGTCAAAATGTGACAAGGGGGAAAACTCTGCCGGGTGATAAATGCCGTCGGCGGTCTCATCGCCAATCTGCGACAGCTCGGTCGTCGGAAAATGGCGCGTCAGCCCTGCGCTCATGGAGCGATCGAGCGTTAACGCCGAACCGTCAATCACGTACGGATAGGGGATTTCATGCTGTGATGGCTCAACGGCAATGTGTGCGCCGTAGTCCTGATAGAGCAGAGTGAGTTGTTCCTCAAGGTAAGGACGGAACAACGCAGGGCGGGTCACGGTGGTGCTGTAGCAGCCGGAGTGGGTAAAACGCGCGTAGGCACGGGTCTTTGGCGTGGTGCTGGCGCTGCCGTCCCAGGTGACAGAGAGCGATGGATAAACAAAAAGGCCCTGGGTTCTGGCCTTTTCGTCGGGAAGTTTCCCTGTTTCGATGTACTCACTGATGGCGCTGCGCAGCGCATTGACGGACTGTTCGTACAGCGCGTCGAGTTTTTCCAGTGCCTGAGCCGGGGTCAGGCTGGAGCCCTTATTATTCATGTCTGTCTCCTTGTTCCACAGGTGTGCTGCTATATCCGATAGTATGTCACACGCCTGTGAAACAAAAGGGAGATCAGGGATGGTGTATCTCTTTCATCACCAGCGCCGTGGCGGCCGACAGCAGGCAGCCTGCCAGCAGGTAGATCGCGACGCTGTGCCAGTTTCCGCCGGAGAACGTCACCAGCGCGGCGGCAATAAACGGCGTAAATCCGCCGCCCACGACGCTCGCCACCTGGTATCCCACGCCCGCCCCGCTGTAGCGGTAGCTTGCGCCGAACAGTTCGGTAAACATCGGTTGCTGCACGCAGACCACCATGTCGTGGGCAATGTTGGCGAGCATAATGGCAAAGAAGACTATCCAGAAGACCGACTGTGCCTCCAGCGCCATAAAGAACGGCCAGGCGCTGAGGGAGCCAATCAGCGCACCGGTAATATAGACGCGGCGGCGGCCAAACCGATCCGCAAGCCAGGCGAAGCAGGGGATTGTCAGACAGCTGATCCCGCCCACCAGCAGACCGATATTCAGGAACAGCTCACGGGGGAGGCCGAGGTTCTGCGTGGAATAGTTCAGGGCAAACGCGGTGACGATATACATCGTCAGCAGCTCGCACAGGCGCAGGGCGATAATTTTCAGAAAAGCGCCAGGATGACGAATGAGCGCTTCCATCACCGGCAGCCGTTTTCTGGCAACGGGGTTTTCCCGCTGCTGTTCAAACTCGGCGGACTCTTCCATTCCGTTACGGATCCACAGCGCGGCGATAACCAGCACGATGCTGAAGATGAAGGGAATGCGCCAGCCCCAGCTCAGAAACTGCTCATCGGTCGTGAAGTGGCTGATAAGCGACACCAGCCCGGTGGAGAGCAACAGACCCACGCCGTACCCAACCTGCACGCCGCTGCTGTAGAACGCTTTCTTATTTTTCGGTGCGCTTTCGACCGATAACAGCGCCGCGCCGCCCCATTCGCCGCCCACGGCAAAGCCCTGAATGGCGCGCAGGGTGACCAGCAGTACCGGAGCCCACCAGCCAATCGTGGCAAACGACGGCAAAATACCGATCAGCGCAGTGGCGATCCCCATCATCCAGACGGTGAGCATCAGCATACGTTTGCGGCCAAGGCGGTCGCCAAAGTGGCCGAAGATCACCCCGCCCAGCGGGCGGAACAGAAACCCGACGCCAAAGGTGGCAAACGCGGCGAGCGTGCCCATGGCCGGGCTAATTTGCGGAAAGAATTCGCGGTTAAACACCAGAGCGGCGGTGATGCCGTAGAGCAAAAAATCATACCAGTCCACGACGGCCCCGGCGAAGCTGCCAAAGGCAGCGCGGCGGGCACGGTTAAGGCAAGGTGTCCCCTCGCCGGGACGTGTGGAGATGAGGGTGGAGTCCATAGTTGTCCTGTCTGCACTGATTTTTTATTTATTGGTATAAGAAAAGGTTACTCACATAGCCGCCGCGTTATTGGCGGAAGGTATGAGACTACCGCGACAGGGGACATGAGAAAACGTTTTTATCCTTCCTGAGAGTGCTGAATAAAAAAATTTCATCTGCACGGGCCGCAATATAAATCGGTCTGTTTGGCACCGGTTCGTGCTGAATGGTTTAAAGTATTAGAGATACTGTGTGACTTAAGCTGAGGAAATATCTATGCAACGCCTCTTTCCAGCACTTTGGATGGCACTGTTTGTATTTATTTTCCCGCTTCATGCGGAACCCGGCGTTTATGGTGAGCAGCGTATCAGCCGCTGGTGGAATGCGCTGACGGAGGATATTTCCCAGACCTGGCATCAACCAGAGCGATACGATCTTTACCTTCCGTTTCTGAGCTGGCACGCCCGTTTTATGTACGACAAAGAAAAAACCGACAATTATAACGAAATGCCGTGGGGCGGGGGACTGGGCGTGTCCCGCTATAACGAAGAGGGCAACTGGAGCGCGCTCTTCGCCATGATGTTCAAAGATTCGCACAATGAATGGCAACCCGCGATGGGCTACGGCTGGGAGAAGGGCTGGTACCTGGATAATGCCCAGGACTTCCGGCTTGGGCTCGGTGCCGCAGCGGGCATCACGGCGCGCGATGATTTTGCTAACTATGTGCCCCTGCCGTTTATCTTCCCGCTGTTCTCTGCGGGGTATAAGCGCGTTACCGTCCAGTTCACCTATATTCCTGGAACCTATAACAACGGTAACGTGCTCTTTGCCTGGCTGCGTCTCGGCTTTTAAAGGGTGATCACCTTTTTTGCCACGGTGTTAGACAGTATCAGCATGGAAAACAGTACTGAGGTGATGAAAGTGAGGACGATTAGCGTCAGCTTCATGCCGAGAGACGTCACCGGTATCAGCGCCGTCAGCAGGTGAAACACCGAGTAGTGAACAATGTACACGCCGGTCATCGTTTTGCTGATGGCGGCCAGGACCGACTCTTTAAACTCAGCATTGCGGCGAAAGCGCACGCCATTCGCCGCAATCACCAGCGCAATAATCAGAATGTAGATTTGCGAACCTGTAAGAATAAAGGCGTTTCTGTCGGCCTTGAACAGGGCAAAAAAGAAGTGGCGCTCGTAAAACCAGGTGAAGAGATAAATAAACGGGATGGCGATTACCGCCGTCCTGACCACATTCTTGCGGCTAATCCACCCGGAGATGTTGGGATCGCAGAAAAGCTGCCCCGTCAGGTAAAACAGTAACCACGTCCACAGGCGGTACTGGGGCGAAAGGGAAAGGAGGTGGACGTCGGGATAGAGCGCTGAAAGTAAATCATACCCGTAGGAGAAGAGCAGCAGACAGGCAATTACG
The DNA here is from genome assembly GCF_013391025.1 of Enterobacter sp. SECR19-1250. Lineage (NCBI taxonomy): Bacteria > Pseudomonadati > Pseudomonadota > Gammaproteobacteria > Enterobacterales > Enterobacteriaceae > Enterobacter > Enterobacter sp. SECR19-1250. Next base: position 6,100 of record NZ_JACASJ010000092.1, read on the forward strand.
CCGCAGAACAACGCGCGCCGCTGGCTAAGCCACTCCACCACCGGGTGGAAGCTGTAAATAACCACAAACGCAAACACGAACCACGGCTGAATTAAATACCCGCGTTGATACGGCTCCCACAGGTAATAGATCGTTATCCAGAACAGAAAGACAATCACCAGGCTTTTAATTTTGCCCAGTTGCCAGCGGGTGCCGTGCCGGGACTGGCCGTCGAGGTAGCCCGCGACCACAAAAAACAGCGGCGTGGCGATGGTCGAGATAAAGGTTAAAAACCCCAGGATCCAGTGATAGTCATAATCATAATGATCCCACGTATTGTAGATGGTGAAAAAGGTTACCGCCGTCATACAGCCCAGCGTCTTGATAATGTTCAGGCCTGTCGCATTCATTGTTGTTCCGCTTTGTCCTTACGATGGAAGCACGCGTAAATTACGGGAAGTACCAGCAGCGTCAGGATTGTAGCAAACCCCAGTCCAAACATAATCACAACGGCCATGCTCTGGAAGAAAACGTCCAGCAGCAGCGGTGCCAGGCCCAGTACGGTGGTAAATGCGGTGAGCAGAATGGGGCGCAGGCGCGAGGTGGCAGCATAAACAATCGCCTCGTGCTGACCTTTATGCGCTTTCTGCTGCTCGATCTCTTCCACCAGCACAATGCCGTTGCGGATCAGCATCCCGCTCAGGCTCAGCAGGCCAATCAGCGCCATAAAGCCGAACGGAATACCAGTGATCAAGAATCCCGGCGTGACGCCAATCAGCGCCAGCGGCACGGTCAGCCAGATGGCAACGGCGTTTTTCACCGAGCTGAACATCAAAACGGTGATGACAAACATCACCAGGAACCCGATCGGCAGCGTGGTAAAGATCCCCTGTTGTGCTTCGCTGGAGTTTTCCGCATCGCCTCCCCACTCAATGCTGTAGCCGTGGGGCAGGGCGAGGGCGTCAATGCGCGGCTTCACCCGGGCGAGAATATCGCCTGACGTTTGCTGGCTAAGCGGATCGGGGTCGGTCTGAACGGTCAGCACCCGCGAGCGGTCGCGTCGCAAAATAAGCGGATCTTCCCATTCCAGCGAGAAGCGACTGACGACATTACTCAGCGGGATATACTGCTGCCGGGTCTGACTCCATACCAGCACGTTGTTCAGGTGATTCGCGTCCAGCCGTTCGCGTTCCGGCGGGCGTACCACGACCGGAAGCAGGTCACTGCCTTCCCGATATAATCCCGCCCGGCTGCCGGAGAAATTCATCTCCAGCGCGTTGTCGACGTCCTGCTTATCCACGCCAAGCTCGCGTCCCAGTGCGGCGACGTACTGCGGACGGAGCACCTTGCTGCGGTTTTGCCAGTCGTTTCTCACGCTTGCCGTGGCCGGGTCGCGCGCCAGGATCTCGTCCACCTGGCTGGCAATCAGACGCAACCTGTCAGGATCGGGGCCCTTGATGCGCACCTCAATGGCGCTGTCGCCAGAGGGACCAAACATTACCCGTTTGGTGCTGGCGTTTACCTGCGGATAGTTTCGCGCAATGTACTCATCGACGTGGCGCGTCAATGCGGAGATGTTGCGCTGGTCATCCATTCTTACCATGATTTGGGCATAGTTGCTGTACTGCCGCTGTCCGCTGTAGGTCAGAATAAACCGCATGCTGCCCTGACCGATGGTTGAGACGGTGGTTTCCACGCCGGGCTGGCCGTTGATGGTTTTCTCGATATCGCCGGTCATTTTCTCGGTCCATTTAATATCGGTGCCGTAGGGTAGCCAGAGGTCGACAAAGAAAATGGGCGTATTTGACGACGGGAAGAAGTTTTGCCGCACGGCACCAAAACCCCAGACTGACGCTGCCAGCAGCGCAGCCATCACGATGAGCGTCGGCGCTTTCCGGTGCAGCAGCGCGTTAAGCAGGCGCCGGTAAAGTCGATAGAGGCGTTTGTCGTAAGGGTCTGTCTCGTCACTTTTTTCCGGCGCGCTGTCGTTTTTAAACAACCACCATGTGATCAGCACCGGCGTGATGGTGAGCGCTGAGAACCAGCTCAGCATCAGGGAAATCAGCAGTACCTGGAACAGGGATTTACAGTATTCCCCGGTAGAGTCCTGGGACAGCCCGATAGGCGCAAACGCGAGGATGGCGATCACCGTCGCCCCCAGCAGCGGCAGGGCGGAACGACGGATGATGTAGTTAATGGCGGTTAACAGCGGGGAACCTTGCTGACGCGCAATCAGCACCCCTTCAACGATCACGATGGCATTATCCACCAGCATACTGAGGGCGATAATCAGCGCGCCGAGCGAGATGCGCTGCAGCTCAATACCCCACAGATACATGATGAGCAGCGTGCCCAGCACGTTAAGTGCGAGGGAAAACGCGATGATGATCCCGCTGCGGACACCCATAAAGATCAGCAGCACGCCGATAACAATCGCCAGCGCCATCAGGAAGTTAATGATAAAACCATTTACAGAGTGCCCCACTTCGGCGGCCTGATCGTAGAACAGGTCGATGTGTATCCCTGCCGGTTTTTCCGCTGACATCTGGTTGAGCTTTGCCTCCAGCGCGTGTCCCACGTCGATCACGTTCACGCCGGGAATAAACGAGACGCCCATGGTGACGGCTTTCCTGCCGTTGGCATGATAGATACTGGCGGGCGATTCGTTCAGCCCGCGCGACAGCGTGGCGATATCCCGCAGACGGGTCGCCGCCCCGGTGCCGGAAGGGGTAATGATGAGATCCGCCAGTTCATCAAGGTTTTCGAACTCACCGGTTGGATGCAGACGAATGGATTCCGTTCCCGAGGTGATTTCTCCGGCGCTGGAAACGACGTTAAGTCTGCTGAGCAGGGCGGAAAGCTGGTTCAGCGTGATGCCGCGGGCCGCCATTTTGGTCAGGGATATATCGATATTGACCTGCTGGCTGATGGCCCCGCCGATGGCAACCTTACCGATGCCGGGGACCAGAATCAGTTCGCGCCGCAACTGCTCGGCATATCTCACCAGTTCAGGATTGCTGAATTCATCCCCGGAAATCGCGAAGAAAAAGCCGAACACATCGCCAAAATCATCATTCACGAATGGCGTCACGACGCCGGGCGGGAACTGGCGCGAAGCATCGCCCACGCGACGGCGCAGTTCGTCCCAGATCTGCGGCAGTTCGTTCGAATGATAACGTGAGGCGATGTTCACGGTGATTTGCGACAGGCCGTTGGAAGAGATGGAGCTCACGTTGTCCAGATAGGGCAACTGCTGAAGGGCATTCTCCAGCGGTAGCGTGACCTCCTCTTCAACCTGCTGAGCGGAGGCGCCGGGATAGTGGGTGATCACCACCGCGGTTTTTATGGTAAAGGCGGGATCTTCCAGCCTGCCAATGTTCAGCAGGGCGAAAATGCCGCCCACGCCCAGCAGCAGGATCGTCAGCCAGACGCGAATGGGATTATTGATAAACTGGCGAGAGATATCCATTACAGTCCCCGTTCACGCGTCCAGATACGTACCGGCTGATTAGCATGAAGTTCACCCACACCAGCTGCCACGACACGCTCGCCTGCTTTAAGCCCACGGGTGATTATCACGCCCTCAGTGGTTACTTGCCCCACGCTGACCTGGCGGTCTTCAAGATGGAGCGCATCGCCTTCTCCCGCCACGACCCAGACGTGCGGCTCATTGCGCGGGCTGTTATTCGGGTTAAAGACCGCCTCAACCGGTACAACCAGCGCCTGAGGGCCCGCACCGGCCGGGAGGTTGGTTAAATTGATGGTAACCGTACCGCTTACGCCTCCCACCACGGGAAAATCATCCGGGCGCGGCATGGTGAGTATCACCTGCCAGGTCAGGGTGTTACTGTCACTACTGCCTGAATGCTCTTTGTAGACAGCGGTAAACTCCCGATCCGGGAAGGCGTTAATTCTTACCACGGGACGATATTGCGCGTTACGGATATCAAAGGTCTTAAACAGGTTCTCAGGAAGACTAAACACCACGTCCAGCAGGTCGGTGCGGGTCAGGGTCGCAATGGGCTGACCGGCCGATACCACCTGATGCTTTCGCACATGCACGCTGGCCACTGTTCCGCTAAAGGGGGCGACGAGCGTCATCTGATTCAGCTCTTCACGGGCAATCTGCAGCGCCGCATTCGCCGAATCGCGGTTCGCGCGCTGTATGTCCATTTCTGCTTTCGAGATAGCCTGGCGGCCTGCCAGCGTCTGGAAGCGATCGAACTGCCGCTGGGCCAGCGTCGCCGCCGTTTGTCTGTCGTTAACCCGCTGCTGCGCTTCACGGGCGTTTAATCTGGCTAGCTGTTGCCCCTGCTTGATGGTTGCGCCCTGGCGTATATCCAGTGCTTCGATTTGACCCGCGCGCTTGAAGGAGAGGTCGGTTGCATCACCCGATTCAATGCGGGCGGGGAAAACGCGCTGCTGGGCGTGGCCGGGAACCGTCACCTCCGCCACTTTTACCATTCTGGGCAGGGGGGAGGCTTGCTTCGGTTTCGGGTCGCACGCCGTAAGCGTTAACAAAACGAACGGTAAAAGAGAGAGGTAGCGGTTCACTGTATTCCCCTAATAAATAACTGTTTTATTTATTCCGTAAGAAGGGCAGGGGGTGACACTATTCTGCCAGAACAGTGACGACCATATAGGTAAATAGGCCAATTGCCGTGCTGGCAATAATGGCAAGCGCGATAAACAAACCTAGACGAAAAAGGCTTAAACCGTACATTCATTCCTCCATGAGCCGTAAGCAGCGTCTTTCAATGAGCATAGTTGGAGAAAAGATAAATGTTAAATAACCATTATCAGTGGGGGCACGTTAATCCTGATATTCCTGTGCTACGTTTAATATCATTCATCTCTTTTCCCTGTAACGGGCATTAAGAGCAAGTCCCTGCATTTAATGCTTTTTTTGCTCCAGCCACAATCATATTAGTTACAAAAAGGATGCACGATATGTATAAAAACATTCTGGTTCCGGTGGATGTCTACGAGACAAGTCTGGCAGACAAAGCGCTAGAGCACGCTCATTTTCTGGCGCAAAGCGCATCGGGTGACATTCATTTGCTGCACGTCATGCCCAAATTTTCAGCCGAACTGACGCGTGGTTTTATTTCAGATGCGCGCAAAATGGATGAATATATGATTAATAATTCGAAAGAAAAGCTGTCTGCCCTGGTCAAAAAACTGAATCTGCCTGAGGAACATGTTCATCTTCATGTTCGGAGTGGGAATGTACGTGATGAAGTTATTAAGCTGGCAGATGAACTTGCCGCTGGGGCAATTATTGTCGGCTCCCGCAACCCCAATATTCAAACCCATTTGTTAGGGTCAGAGGCGGCAAGTATTGTTCGTTATGCACATGTTCCTGTTTTCGTTATTCGTTAATAGCATGAAAGCAAAGTGATTTCTGAAAAGAACCTGAGGAAGGAACGATGAAAACAGGAAAATCTGATCGTCCGTATTATCAACAAACTGTTGACGACACCCTGGCTAATGTCGACTCCACTGCGGAGGGACTGAGCAGCACTGAGGCATCCGCCCGACTCCAGCAGTATGGTGAGAATGCGTTACCGCAGAAAAAGGGTAAACCCGCGTGGCTGAATTTCCTGGCCCATTTTAACGATGTACTGATTTACGTGCTGTTGGTAGCAGCGTTACTCAAGCTCATTATGGGGCATTGGGTCGACATGTTTGTGATCCTCGGCGTGGCCGTTATTAATGCGTTGATTGGCCATATTCAGGAGAGCAATGCTGAAAAATCGCTGCAAAGTATTCGCAATATGCTCTCCAGCGAAGCCGTGGTGATTCGACAGGGCAATCATGAAACGATCCCTACTACAGCGCTGGTTCCGGGCGACATTGTGGTGATCCGCGCCGGGGATCGTATCCCCGCGGATCTGCGCGTGATCGAAGCGCATAACCTTCGCGTGGAGGAGGCCATCCTGACCGGTGAATCCACCGTAGTTGAGAAAAACAGCGATGCGTTAACCGGAGAACTCCCTTTAGGTGACCGGTATAACTTGCTCTATTCAGGCACCACCGTCAGTTCCGGCGGTGGCAAAGGGGTAGTCGTGGCGACCGGTGGCGAGACAGAGCTTGGCCATATTAATCAGATGATGTCCGACATTGAAAAGCATCGTACGCCGCTGATGGTACAAATGGATAAGCTCGGAAAGACCATCTTCATCACCATCCTGGTGATGATGGTGGCGCTTTTTGTCTTTAGTTTGCTTTTCCGTGATATGGCGGTTTCCGAGTTGGTGCTGTCGCTTATCAGCCTTGCTGTTGCGGCGGTACCGGAAGGCCTGCCGGCCATCATTTCCATCATTCTCTCGCTTGGCGTACAGGCTATGGCGCGTCGCAAGGCCATTATTCGTAAGCTGCCGACGGTGGAAACGCTGGGCGCGATGACGGTTATCTGCTCGGATAAAACCGGTACCCTGACCATGAATGAAATGACGGTCAAAGCATTGATTACCGCTGACACCACCTATCGCGTGGAGGGGGACAGTTACGAGCCGGTGGGTAATATTCATCCCGTTGACGACCCAACACCCGTCAGCGTCATGCAGGGCTCCCTGCTGGAACGCTATCTGCGTACCATTGACCTCTGCAATGACAGTCAATTGATCAAAGACGAGCAGGGACTGTGGAAAATCACAGGTGGACCGACAGAGGGCGCGCTGAAGGTGCTGGCGGCGAAAATCCCGCTCCCGCCGCTTAACACCGAAATGCGCAGTAAAATCCCCTTTGATTCGCAATATAAATACATGTCTACACTCTATCGCCTGGGCGATGAGGAGGTGATCCTCATCACCGGTGCGCCGGACGTCCTTTTCCGCCTGTGCCAGTTCCAGCAGACCAACACCGGGTTGCAGCCTTTTGATCAGTCTTACTGGGAAGGCAAAATTGAAGAGTATGCCCGGGAGGGGTTGCGTATGGTGGCCGCTGCCTGGAAGCCTGCCGTCAGCGGGCAACGCGAACTGGATCACTCAGACTTGCAGGAGGGCGTCATTCTGCTCGGAATTGCCGGTATGATGGATCCACCGCGTCCCGAGGCGATAACCGCCATTGCCGACTGCCTGCAGGCCGGTATTCGCGTGAAGATGATCACCGGGGATCACCCGCAAACGGCGATGAGCATTGGCCAAATGCTGGGTATAGGTAATGCGGCAAGCGCCATTACGGGTCGTGAGCTTGAGGCTATGGATGACCGGCAGCTGAGCGAGGCTGCTCAACAATACGATATCTTTGCCCGAACCAGCCCGGAAGATAAATTCCGTCTGGTACAAGCCCTGCAAAGCAAGCAGGAGGTGGTGGGGATGACCGGAGACGGCGTGAACGATGCCCCTGCGCTCAAGCGCGCGGATGTGGGTATTGCGATGGGGATTAAGGGCACTGAAGTCACCAAGGAGGCCGCTGACATGGTGCTCACGGATGACAACTTTGCCACCATTGCCAGGGCCGTAAACGAAGGGCGTCGCGTTTATGATAATCTGAAAAAGACCATTCTGTTCATTATTCCCAGCAACATCGCCCAGGCATTGCTCATCATCATCGCTCTGTTGGCAGGGAATCTGATCCCATTAACGCCTGTGCTGATCCTGTGGATGAACATGGCGACATCGGCAACGCTCTCCTTTGGGCTGGCGTTTGAGGCAGGTGAAAAGGACATTATGAACCGTCCGCCGCGTAAACCAAATTTGCATGTGATGGACGGCTTTGCCATCTGGCGAGTGGTCTTCGTTGGCCTGATGATTGCCATCAGTGCCTTTGTGCTGGAAGCCTGGTTACAGCCGCGTGGTTATTCACCGGAGTTTATCCGTACAGTGTTGCTGCAAATGCTGGTGACGGCGCAGTGGTTCTATATGCTTAACTGCCGCGTGGCGGACGGTTTTTCCCTGAGCAAAGGCTTACTGGCAAATAAAGGTATTTGGGTGGTGAGCGGTGTATTACTGGTGCTACAGTTGCTTATTATCTACGCGCCTTTCATGCAGACGCTGTTCGGTACCGAAGCACTGCCGTTCCGCTACTGGGTCATCACGTTCCTGATTGGCTTTGCGATGTTCCTGATTGTCGAAGTGGAAAAACCGCTAACGCGCAGGTGGCGTAAAACGGTGGCGTAATCGCATTAACTCAAACAGCCTGCCTGACGGCAGGCTTGAACACAGGACATTATGATTCGATTCGCCTCGTTCGTTCTTACGCTTTGCGCCGTTGTTCCGGGGGCGTTTGCCGTAACCTATCCATTACCCTCTGATGGTGGCCGTCTGGTGGGGGAACCCATAACTGTTACCGTTCCACAGGGGAACACCTTGCCGCTCGAAGCGTTTGCCGCGCAGCACGGGCAGGGGCTGAGCAACATGCTGGAGGCAAACCCCGGTGTTGATCCGTTTTTACCGCAATCCGGTACCCGACTGGTGGTACCTCAACAGCTCATTCTTCCCGATACGGTGCGCAAAGGCATTGTGGTGAACGTGGCGGAAATGCGCCTTTACTATTATCCGCCAGGCAGCAATACCGTTGAGGTGTTTCCCATTGGTATTGGCCAGGCCGGGCGCGAAACGCCACGCAACTGGGTGACAGCCGTCGAGCGCAAGCAGGAAGGACCAACCTGGTCGCCCACGCCAAACACCCGGCGTGAATATGCAAAAGAGGGGAAAACGTTGCCCGCATTCGTGCCCGCCGGGCCGGATAACCCGATGGGGTTGTATGCGCTCTATATTGGCAGGCTTTATGCCATTCACGGTACCAACTCGAATTTCGGCATCGGCCTGCGCGTCAGTCAGGGCTGCATTCGTCTGCGTAATAACGATATCAAATACCTTTTCGACAATGTGTCGCCAGGCACGCGCGTGCAGCTTATCGATCAGCCTGTAAAAGTGACGACGGAGCCGGACGGCAGCCGCTGGGTGGAAGTGCACGAACCGCTGTCGCGTAACCGGGCAGAATTTGAATCAACCAATAAAGTGCCGTTGCCGATTACCCCCGCGTTGCGGGCACAGCTAATAAACGAGGGGGCGGGCGCTGAGCTGGAACGTCGATCCGGGATGCCGGTTAAGCTTGGCATGTGACGCTACTTTTTGCCGGGTGGCGGCTTCGCCTTACCCGGCCTACTCGTCCGTAGGCCCGGTAAGCGCAGCGCCACCGGGCAGTTTTTACCTGCTGCACAAAAGCAAAAAGCCTGCTTTAAAAGCAGGCTTTTCAAATTTGGCTCCTCTGACTGGACTCGAACCAGTGACATACGGATTAACAGTCCGCCGTTCTACCGACTGAACTACAGAGGAATCGTGTGAACGGGGCGCATAGTAACGACCTGCGTACGCCTTGTCAAAGGGTGAAACCACGCTTTGCGTCTGTTTGCTGACAATTTCAGCAAAGTGGCGATTTTGCCAACGTAATGCACCGTTGTGGTGCGGATATACCTCTTATGGGGCAGATCATAAACCGCTGTTTCAGTAATAAATCCGGCGTCTATGATTAGGTTTCCTTATTTTCAGGCGCTTAGCGAACAAATCTGACCTGCTGGTAAAACTGGCATTCATATTGCAAAACCTGTTCAACAACAACAGCCAGTACCGGCACAGCATTTCGAACAGGGGGCAAAATGAACTTAAGACGACTGAAATACTTCGTAAAAATCGTCGATATCGGCAGCCTGACTCAAGCGGCGGAAGTGCTGCATATCGCGCAGCCTGCGCTGAGCCAGCAGGTGGCTACTCTGGAAGGCGAAATGGATCAGCAGTTGTTGATCCGCACCAAACGCGGCGTAACTCCAACGGAAGCAGGCAAGATCCTGTATACCCACGCGCGCACCATTCTTCGTCAGTGCGAACAGGCGCAGCTGGCGGTAAATAATGTTGGCCAGACGCTGAGCGGACACGTTTCCATCGGGCTGGCTCCGGGGACCGCAGCGTCCTCCATCACCATGCCACTGCTGCAGGCGGTGCGCGCTGAGCTGCCGGAAGTGCTGGTCTATCTGCACGAGAACAGCGGCTCTGTCCTGAATGACAAGCTGCTCAATGGCCAGCTGGATATGGCGGTGCTTTACGATCGCTCTCCGGTTGCGGGGATCACCAGCCAGCCGCTGCTGAAAGAAGATCTGTATCTCGTGGGCACCCGCGATTGTCCGGGGCAGAGCGTTGATCTCACTGCGGTTGCAGAGATGAATCTTTTCCTGCCGCGTGCGCGTGATTACAGCGCCGTGCGCGTACGCGTGGACGAAGCGTTTTCCCTGCGCCGCCTGACGGCGAAAATCATCGGTGAAATTGACTCCATCTCCACGCTGACTGCGGCGATTGCCAGCGGGATGGGCGTCACGGTGCTGCCGGAATCCGCCGCGCGCTCGCTCTGCAGCGCAGCAAATGGCTGGATGGCACGCATCACCACGCCTTCGATGAGCCTGCCGCTGTCGCTGAACATGTCCGCCCGCGGCTCGCTGTCGCCACAGGCGCAGGCGGTGAAAGAAATTTTGATGTCGCTGGTCAGTAAGCCATCGCTGGAGAATCGAGAACTGCAGCTCGTGAGTTAATATTCCATAAAAGCATAAGATGCTGGTTTTTATTATTTGTTCTGCAGCTCAGCTGACTCTAACAATAGAGCTATGTCAGATGCGCCGGAGTGAATCGTGAATTTCCAGCAACTTAAAATTATCCGTGAGGCGGCCAGGCGGGACTATAACCTGACCGAAGTCGCCAATATGCTTTACACCTCCCAGTCGGGTGTCAGCCGCCATATTCGCGAGCTGGAAGAGGAGCTTGGCATTGAGATTTTTATCCGTCGCGGCAAGCGCCTGCTTGGGATGACGGAGCCAGGTAAAGCATTGCTGACCATCGCTGAGCGGATCCTCAACGAGGCCAGCAATGTTCGTCGCCTGGCGGATCTCTTTACCAATGACGCCTCCGGCGTGCTCACCATCGCCACTACCCATACTCAGGCACGTTACAGCCTGCCGCCGGTGATAAAAGCGTTTCGTGAAATTTTCCCTGAGGTTCGCCTGGAGCTTATTCAGGGCACGCCACAGGAAATTGAAATGCTGCTGCAAAACGGTGGGGCGGATATTGGTATCGCCAGTGAACGCCTGAGCAACGACCCGCTGCTGGTGGCCTTTCCCTGGTTCCGCTGGTACCACAGCCTGTTGCTCCCGCTCGATCATCCGTTGAATCAGGTTTCACCCCTAACGCTGGAAGCGATCGCGAAATGGCCGCTGATTACGTATCGCCAGGGTATTACCGGGCGTTCGCGCATCGATGAAGCATTCAACCGCAAAGGGTTAACGCCGGATGTGGTGCTGAGCGCACAGGATTCCGATGTGATCAAAACCTACGTTGAGTTGGGGCTGGGCATTGGCCTGGTCGCGGAACAGTCCGGCGGCGAGGGCGATACCGGGAACCTCGTGCGTCTGGATACACGTCATCTGTTCGATGCCAATACCGTATGGCTCGGCCTCAAGCGCGGACAACTCCAGCGCAACTATGTGTGGCGTTTTATCGAACTCTGTAACGCCGGGCTGTCCGTTGACGAAATCAAACGCCAGGTGATGGAGCCGGAAGAAGTGGCGATTGATTATCAGATTTAGGTGCTGGCTTGCCCGGTAGCGCTGCGCTGACAACGTGTGGGATCATCGATTGAATAAACGTCCAGACCACCGTACTGGCTAGTGACATCGACGTTAACAGAGGCAAGCCAGAGGTGGCCCATTTCGTCGAATGGCTGGATGAGAAAGTGGCGGCCTGGCGGCCGTTAACGTAGTCCTGAACTCTTTTTTACGATACTGCTCGCAATGCGGTGAGCACCTGATTGGGGATTCACCGAAATACTCCTGCACGTCTTCAGCTTTCGCGTAACAACACAAGAATAACGCTCATTCTCTCAGGATAATCGCTGCTATAGCTTTACAGCTATATAGTTTGTGATCTATATTTTATGGAGGGAGTGTGTGGACAATTAACACGACGGACAGGTTCGATTGCTGGTTTCGTTCACTTGACGATACTGATCGGGCCAGCGTGCTGGCAGCACTGCTTGTTTTGCGAGAAAAGGGGCCTGCTTTGTCGAGGCCCTATGCCGATACGCTTAAAGGCTCTCGTCACAGCAACATGAAAGAGCTGCGCATTCAGAGTAAGAGCGATCCGTTGCGGGCATTTTTCGCGTTTGACCCAAACCGTACCGGCATTGTGCTCTGTGCCGGCAATAAGGTCGGCAACGAAAGACGCTTTTACGATGAAATGCTTCTGGTGGCCGACCGGGAATTCACTCACTGGTTGAATACATTAAAAGAAAGGACGTTACGCGATGGGCAGAAACCTTGAGCAGCTTATAGCGGATGAAAAATCGGATGTTGTTGCCAGCGCTCAGGCAATGGCTGCCGACATTTTGCTTAATATCCATCTGGCAGAGCTACGTGAAAAGGTGCAAAAAACGCAGGTTGAAATGGCGCAGGCGCTGGGCATCCGACAGCCCACCGTCGCGGTCATGGAAAAGCCCGGGCGCGATCTGAAACTCTCTTCACTCAAGCGCTACGTTGAGGCTGCGGGTGGAAAGCTTACGCTTGACGTTGAGTTACCGGATGGTTCGCATTATGAGTTTGTGCTGTAGGGCACAAAAGCAAAAAGCCTGCTTGAAAAGCAGGCTTTTCAAATTTAGCTCCTCTGACCGGGATCGCCTTAGCCAGTAACTAGCGAATAAACAAGCTAAATCAGAATTCCCTTTCGGTTGGCGTTGGTGACATGCTGCTGCATCAATTCAACGATCCAGTCAATAAAAACGCGCAGTCTGGCATTGACATGGCGGTTCGGCGGAAACGCCAGGTACAGGGGCATTGGAGCAATACGCCAGTGTTCAAAAAGCGGAATCAGGGCACCACGAGCCTGATGCGCTGCCGCCATATAGACTGGCAGCGCGATCACGCCTAATCCCGCTAACCCGGCTTCGAGGTAAGCATTGCCATCATCCACGGCCAGTACATAGCTGCCCGTGATTTCAATACGTTCATTCTCACTGCGCAGTACCAGAGGATCAATCTTACCGGTGCGTGAGGACAAGAACCCTACTCTGCGATGGTCGGTGTTTTCCAGTTCTCGCGGGTGCGAAGGGGGGCCAAGGCGTTCCAGATAACTGGGGGCGGCGTAGACGCCGATTTGCAAATCTCCGACATGGCGTGCAATCAGGGACTGATCGGTGATCTCGCCGCCGCGTAGCACGCAATCCACGTTGTCGCCAATCAGGTCCACCACCCGGTCGCTCACGCCCATGTCGAACTGAATGTCAGGGTAGCGTGCATGGAAAGCCGGTAGCGCCGGCACCAGGATGAGGCGGGCCAGCGGACTGGGCACATCCACCCGTAGCCGTCCCCTGGGCGTAATTGCCGCACTGGACAGGCTGTTTTCAGCATCTTCCATGTCCGCCAGCAGGCGGATGACGCGTTCGTAGTAGACCGCGCCATCTGGAGTGACGCTGAGCTTGCGGGTGGTGCGATGGAGCAATCTGACGCGCAGGCGCGCTTCCAGCTGCTGAATAAGCTGCGTCACCGTGGTTTTGCTCATATGAAGCGTTTGGGCAGCCTTTGTGAAGCTACCTGCCTCTACCACGCGAGCAAAGGCGCGCATCGCATCGAAACGATCCATTCCTTATCCTCTCTTTTCACCGATTGTTTGGATATTACAAACAATGATGGACAAAGTCGCTTGTTTATCCGCCCGATCCTGCACCTGTAAAGTGTCTTTAAGTTCATTGGGCAGATTTCGCCCCATTGCAAAGGTGTAAATATGACAGCACGCGAAGCAGTTTTTCCCTCAGGACGCCAGGCGCTCTATGAGCGCAATCGCTATTCACCGGCCATCAAATCTAACGGTTTCCTGTTTGTTTCGGGGCAGGTGGGTAGCCGTGAGGATGGTTCGCCTGAGCCCGATCTAAAAGCGCAGGTCAGGCTGGCATTCAATAATCTTAATGCTGTCCTCGCGGCTGCAGGCTGCACGTTCGATGACGTAGTTGACGTTACCCTTTTTGTCGTCGATCCCGAGTCAAACCTCGACGCTATCTGGAGTATCCTGCCTGAATATTGGGGAGAAGCACCTTACCCAACGTTGACCGGGATCGGCGTGACGTGGCTGTACGGATTCCAGTTTGAGATTAAGGTGATTGCCAGGCTGCCCTGAGCGTTAGGGACTTTCCGCCAGTCGAAAATCAAGACAGAGGAAAAATGATGAAAGCAGGGGATTATTGCCCGGTGGCGCTGCGCTTACCGGGCCTACAGTCCCGTAGATACTGTTAT
>NZ_JACASJ010000093.1:0-19860 GCF_013391025.1 Enterobacter sp. SECR19-1250
TGCGTGATCTGATCCTTCAACTCAGCAAAAGTTCGATTTATTCAACAAAGTCCCAATGATGTTAGAAATGGTTTCTTTCTGTGCGGCTTCCGGGTCTTCCGGGTTATCGACACCTTCGGCCACGCGAACAACAACGACAACCGGTTTGCACTGATCGGCAATCGCCTGAAGGGAAGCGGACAGCGTGCCTGTTTTCCCGGCTTTCGCAATCGCGGATTGTACATTGGTAATGAGCACTGGCTCGTTAAGAGGGAATGTCTGTTCGTCAGCATCGCTGGCCGTACAGACCATACCGATGATTGCCGTCGAGACGGTGGAAATGGTGCGTGTGCCATCGTTGATTTCGATGACTTCCACGCCGTGGTGATAGTCGCCCATCCGTTTAACTCCGTGGTTTAGTGGTGAGGGTATTTTCTGTGGAGCGCGCGATGGATGCGACGTATTGGGGTTGGGGAAAGGATTACACAACAAACGAAAAGCCCTCCGGGAGGAGGGCTTGGGGTCAGGCCGGGCGTTCTGGCCATTGAATATCTGGCGCTTTGCTGGTATCAACACGGTTGAGGAGAACTCTGTATTTTTTCCACTCCTGTAAGCAAGCGCTTTCCGTATCAGTTGCCATCGATAAATCAACGGCATCCTGCAGTGGTGCTATTACTTCTGCAGCTGCAGACATGAGCGAGTGTTTTTGCTCTTCAGCATTCGCTATAAGCTCTTCTTTCGTATAATGGTAAAGTTCTATCGTATTACCATTGAATAACCACTGCCCTGAATTTGAGAATTCAGACGGAATATCATCCGGCTGGATTTCTGCGACAGACAGGCCACGCGGTACTAAAGCAGAAACATCGAAGGATACAGAATCAATTTTTCCATCAGGGAAGTAAGCTATTTTCAGCGTACCCTCAGAAAAGTTGTCTTGAACTTCGTACCAGTCATTTCCTTCGTTATCCTGAAGGAATTCATATCCCATATCAGCAAGTTCTTTTTTTTCACCACTCTCTGGAATATACGGAATGAAATTTTTATAGATAAGCATACATATATCCTAATCAGGCTGAAACAGCGTTTACCCATGAGCTATTAACGAGATACTGGATGGGACGCAAACGGTAATAGCCATCGTTTGACCCGAAATCTCCCCCCATCGTTACAACGTACCCTGATTGATCTGCCAGGCTACCGCTACCATTTGATACGTCTTTTGATGCTCCCAGGCGGACCGCCGTAACATAGTTACCTTTAGTCTGATAACGAGCATCACTTTCGGATTTGGTATATGCCTGACCTGCTGGGGTGTAATTTCCTTTAGGCTGATATCTTCCGTCGCTCTCTGCTTTGGTATAGGCCCCGGTTTTCGCCATATACCCCGCATCGCTTTGCGCTTTTGTGTAATAACGGGCGTCGAAATTAGCAAAACTTCCGGGAATGAGCTGGCCTGGCGCGCTAAAATTACCACTGGTATCCCATTTATAATTGACATCCTGACCGCCACTGCCTTTCATGTGCAAATGCCACGAAAGAGCGGTATCAGCGACAAGAGACCCCATTGAAAAAGCCCATGAATTGACACCGGCGATGCTTGCCTGTTGTTTTAAAGCTGGATGGTATTCACTCGCACCGGTTGTCGAATATGAGTTAAAAAAAGCTGCTTTTGTTTTGTACTGTTCTGCCCATGCAAGTGCACCGGCATAACCCGCTGTAATTTCCTTAGTGGCGAAAATGGTGTTGCCTACAGTAAATGGTGTCTCAGATTGTAATGCCCCGGTTTCCAGGCTAACCCGTAATGGACGCAATGAATTGTAGTTTCCGTAAGCATCGCCCTTATTCGTCAGCATCAGATAAAGATTATTACCGTCGTTGCGCCAGAAACACCCGTAGTTTCCATATGCAATCCGATAACTATTTGCGGAAATGGATTGTACTTCTCCGTTTGAACGCAAATAACCGCTAAATTGTCCGGCGCCGTTTGCCTGAAGCAATAGCGAGCCATCTTTATTTCGCTGAGAGTAAAAGTGATAGCCTGTATCGTCCCCCAGTTCAACGACAGTTGGCCGGTCTACATTCCCCCAAAGGCGCCAGTTTGCATTCTTGTCAGAGGTGTTGGCTGAAACAAAGGCAAGCTTTTTCGTGTTTCCCGAATAAAATCCGCCAAGTTGCGAAGTAATATTCCCCCGCACTCTCAGGCCTGTACTCGCGCTAATTGCCAGCTCCTCCTGCGAATCGGTACTGCCTGTCGCCAGACGGTATTCGCCCCCCTGAACGGTTTCATGCCAGATAGTGTCCGTCGCTCCGCCGCGCATTTTACGCAGATAATTTTTAGTGCCTGTCGTGGCGTTGGAAAGTGCCGTTAAGTTGTAGGTGGCCTGTGCTACAGCGTCCTGATTTAATGTTCCGGTCATACTGTCACCGGCTTTACTGACTCGCTCACTGGCATTTATATTGGCTGCAGTAGCGTTGTCGTTTGCGGATTTAACCGCCTTCGGCGTCGCTGCCAGCACCTCCGACACACTGTCAATCGCACTGCTGAGCTGGACAAGCCCCTTACGCGCCGTAGTGGCATCTACCGCGGTGTACTTGGCGTTCGCCAGATCATACGCCGCCTTCACTGCCTTCGGCGTTGCCGCCAGCACCTCAGAGACACTGTCAGTGGCGCTACTCAGCTGAACGATCCCCTTACGCGCCGTGGTTGCATCCGCTGCGGTATATTTCCCGTTCGCCAGATCGTACGCTGCCTTTACCGCTTTCGGCGTTGCGGCAAGCACCTCAGACGCGCTGTCGGTGGCGCTGCTTAACTGGGTGAACCCCTTTGCGGTCAGCGTGGCGTCCGGATGGCGGCGGGACTGCTCATGCTCCGTCAGCTTCCCGTCGACGTATTCCTGCGTGGCCATCACCGTTGAGGTGTCAATCGTCAACTCGACGGAGGAAATATCGCTCACCATAATAACCATGCGAAGCGTCTGCGCGCGTCCTGACCCCTCTGCCAGCGCGGGCTTATAGCTTTCAGCCATATTCCCGACGGCAATCAGCGTTCCGGTATCGTCATAAAGACCCATCTCACGCATCCAGAAACCGCCCACCTCAGGCGGGATCAGCAGCTCCGCCACAACGTAGTTTTTGTTCTTCTTGTCCTGGCTGATTTTATTCAGCGCGTGGCGCCAGACTTCCTTCACCAGCTTTGTCTGGCTGGCATCCGGAACGGGCAACGCACCGCCGCCGTCGCCGACCGCCATTGCGGTGAAGTTCACTTTCTTCGCGTTCGGGACGGTTGCTGCAGCCAGTTTTTCTGCACCGGCTTTGGTGATAACCGTTTTAAATTTCACTGTCATTATGCTCTCACTTATCCGGGGTAAACCGTAATGATGTCGCCGTCATAGCTCAGGGCACCGGTAAAGAGATAACCCGGAATGTCCTGGATGATATTCAGGCCGATAAGGTGGCGGCTGGCAGGCTTCGCATCAGCGATAAGCCTTTCCATCTCGTAATACATTTCCTCGGTGATACCGGTGTCTAACACGCCGATATCAAGGCGGAAGGTGCCGGGCGGGTCGTTGGTTTGCCACCACTCGGTGACGTTAATCAGATAACCAAGCGGCTCCACGACGCGGCGCACGGCGCCGATGGTTCCCTTGTGGGCATGGATAAACCACGCCGCGCGGATCACGTCCCGTTTGGTGGCCTCCGGCCAGTTCTCGTCCCAGCGATCGACCGAAAATGCCCACGCCAGCCACGGCAGTAAATTCGCCGGGCAGGTATCCGCGCTCCAGAGATGGCGCAGCGGTACCGGCGTTTTTTCTATCTCCGCGCAGGCGCGCGCGGCCGCCACCTCAAGAGGCGACGATCCAACCGGTAAAAGACGGGTATCACTCATCGCTCCCCCCCACGGTTACGCTGTAGTGGCTGCACCATGAGGCCTGAGTTTCATCGAGCACGATATCGGCTGCCGGGGCGGTCAGTTCCACGCGCTGCACCCCTTCAACGTGAAGAGCGGCGTAAATGGCAGACTTGCGAATATCGCGTCCCAGCCGATGCTGCGCCGTGATATAGGCCTGCAGCCGGGCTCTGGCCGCGTTAAGCACCGGTTCGCTTTCCGGGCCGGGGAAGAGGAACAGCGAGGCCGCAATGGTGTAGTCGACAATTTTGGCCGACTGGACGGTCACGCGATCGGCGACTGGCCTGACGTCCTCATCGTTCAGCGCATTGCGAACACGGGTAAGCAGCTCTTCAGACGCCACGCCGTTATTCTCCCGTGAGAGCACGGAAACGGTGACGTTCGCGGGCTGGGGGCTGATCACGGAAATATCCGCCACCCGGCCATCCGCGCTGCGGCCATGGAACTGATAAGCGCCTGTCGAACCGGCCACGCTCAGCCCTTCCGGCGCCTGCTGGATACGCAGACGAAAGTCAGTATCAGACTCCATCACAGCCGGCGTGGGCGGGAAGGTCGTGTCGTCGGCAGGCGTAATCACCAGACGCTGAAGGTTAGCGTTTGCCCCAATCTGGTCGAGATCGCTGCCAGTGGCGTAGGCCAGCATGACCGCTCGCGCGGCCTCGTTGACGCGCTGGCGCCAGATAACTTCCCGATACGCGTTTTCCTGCAGCAGCTTCACAATCGGCTCTGACTCTAAGGTCAGCGTGCGTGCGATAGCCTCTTGCTCCGCCTCAGGAAAGAGTGAGACAAAGGTGGCCTTTCGTGCTGCCAGCAGCGTTTCATAATCCACCTCCTCCACGACATCAGGCGCGGCGAGCTGGCTCAGATCAACAATAGCCATAGCGTTTAACTCAGTGAAATGGTGAGAGAAAAGGAGCGATCGGAAGAGGGTCGCGTGCCAGTGATATCGACATACAGCGTCCCGTCACTCTCCGACCGTTCGAAAGCAATCGCCGTCAGGCTGATCCGCGGTTCCCATTTCTGGATCGCGGAATAACATGCGGCCATAATCTGCAGGCGCAGCGCCGGACTCTGGGGCCTGTCGATCATCGCCGCCAGCAAGGAGCCGTACTCCCGGCGCATAACACGTGAGCCAACTGGCGTAACCAGAATGTCGCGCACGCTTTGCCTGATGTGTTCCGCCTCTGAAATGCTGAGCCCGGTCTGACTGTTCATTCCCGTGTAGCGCACCGTCATTGCGTCCCCTTAGTCCAGCTTCCGCCGCTTTGCACACTGCCGTGGGCATGGTTGTCCACCTGCACTCCATTCGAGGTGAATTTACCGCCGGAATGTTCAATATTTCCGGCCATCACCCCGCCCTTCTGCACCTCCAGAGAGGCGGTAATTAACTTGTTGGTACACACCACTTCAGGCGTATCCAGCGTGATACGGGTCTCTGCTTTCACCTGTACAACCGGAACGGTCGCGGTCAGCGATTCCGATGCGGTGATGGTTGCCGTTTTGATGCCGATCGCGGTTAGCGCACCGTTGCCGGGCTCATACTCGATAACCGCCCCATCAGGAAACGAGACGTGGAGCGCGTCAGGCGACTCAGACGGCGCCGGATGGTCGTCAGAAAAAATGCCTGGCAACACGAAGGCGGTATCCAGCTCACCGCCGATAGCCAGCAGCAAGACCTGTTCACCCTCGGACGGTGCCCACCAGACGCGCGAGCGGCCTGCGCGGCAGGTCAGCCAGTTCAGCCAGGTGGTTTTCATCCCCCCGGACTGGACGCGGCAGAGCCCTCGTTTGAGGTCGACATCGGTCACAACACCGAGACGAATAAGATTGCGGATCGCGCGAGCGATGCCGTGCATGGAAGTTAGCGTATTCATAAGAAGAGAATGCCGCTCAGGGCGATCGGCAGCAACGAGGCGGGGTTTTATGCGGGATGAAACAACAAGTATGGCCAGCCGACAGGGCTGTGGGCTGGCCATCCGCGTGGTTACGTCAGGCCTCCCACCGGCTGACCAGTTCACCGTTGACGTATAGCTCCATCGGACGCGTGACGGGTTCCGGCAGCGGCGGCTCCGGAGAATAGGTGGCAAGCAAGGTCCCTTCATTCTCAGACACCAGAATCCGCTCGGTTAACTGCAGGCTGAAGCTGATATCTGAGGTTTCATCGTCATTGAAGACAACCTGAAAGAGATACCCCTTTTTACGCCCCTCATCGAGGGTAAAAATATCCGGCTGGTTTTCCCGAAGCCAGGCCAGCACCGGGACGAAAATCCCCTCGCTGTCACCGGAAAAACCGCTGACGTTCGCCTTCAGCTCATATTGTTTTTCGAACGAGAGCGAGGCCGCCAGACGCGCATCGATGTTACCGCTCCCGATGGTCATCCGTAAGCGCTCCGGGTTTGCGCGCAGTTGTGGTACAGCGTCAATTAATGCCTGACGCAGGCTCTTGAGTTTGTGCATCGAGATTATCCTGACAGTCTTTAATGGTTTCAACCTGCAAGGCGCAGGCGATAAGGGCATGCTCAAGCCTGCGAATATCGGCGCTCAGATCGCCGTTAGTGACAGGCTCACTTGCCGGCATCGGGCAGGCGCTCACCTTTGGGCAAGCGTTTTAAACAATGTGCGGCGGAGGCGCAGGCGGCGCGGGTGTGCAACCTGCGGACAACATCAGGCAGCTGAGCGTGATACCAGCGGCGTAGTGCTTCATTTTCATTCATCAATCTCCCGATAGCCGCTTCGCGCCTTGCCATCTCCTCAGCGGTAACGGCAAGCGCATCGCGGAGCCTGACCTGCGCGTTTTCATTTTCTCTGGCCATCCGTTGCGATACGGCCAGCTGATGGTTCAGCGCGCGAATCGTGTTTTTTTGTTCAGTGGCGATCTGGTTGGCTTTGGCAAAGGAGCGGGACAGGTTCAGATTGTCATGACGAAACCACAGGGTAATGGCCATCAGCACAGCCAGCATCAGCAGGAGAGTTCTCATCCCGCCCCCTTCATGCACCAGGCCTTTTCACGGGCCCGACGGTTTTCAAGCCCGGCGTTCTTCTTCCCGTTGACATACACCCAGCGGGTCAACTGATCGCAGGCCTGCGGCCACTGCTTGTGATGAATAAACGCTACCAGCGTCGAACGGCAGGCGGCACCGGTTCCCACGTTAAAGGCAAAACTGACCAGCGCGTCATAGACCCGGGGTGGCATCTCCACCGGCGCGCATGCGGCAAGCCGTTTCTCAACCTTCAGAACGTCGGCGATCAGGTTCGCCGCCGCGTCACGCTCGGTGATCGCCTGCGTCGGTACAACGCCTGCCGTATGGCCAATGCCTGACGTCCATACGCCCGCGCTACAGCGGTAGGGCGAAAGACGGCAGCCTTCGAGATTGGCAATTAACGCCAGCCCTTCAGGCGAGGTGTGCAGTAATCGAAAGTCAGGCATGAGCACCGCCAGGGCAAGGACGCTGGCGACGCTGCAACGCTTAATGATTGAGTTCACGAATACTCTTCTTATCGAGGCCCAGAGATTTGAGATAGCGCCAGGTTTTTCGCTTAAACCAGTAATTCGTCAGCGCCGTAAAAATGGCGCAGAGGCTTCCCACGTACAGCGCCACTTTTTCAGGAGACATCGCCCCGAACCAGGCCAGCGCCACGGCCAGCCAGTAGGCAATAAACGTGGTGACTTTCTCCAGACTCAGTCCCATAGGTTCACGGATTCTTTTCTGGGTGCGCTATCGACCTCTGGCATGTCTACTGCCGTACCATGGGGTAAGACAACGCCATACTCAGCAAGGCCAGGATTGGCTTTCAGAACGGGTTCGACTACGCCTGCCGTGCGCCCGTAATAACGGGCACAGATGGCATCAAGCGTATCCCCCTGCATTGCATAGATCTTCATCAGACGCTCCAACATCCGGATTTCCAGGTACTGTAGAGTTTCCAGAGCCAGCGCCCTTTCCGCTACCGCAGGCGGATGGACAATCGCGGACACAACAGGCTGTCCGCGTACGACAGAACGCGGCTCAAATATGAATGAAGGTTGTTGCCCGGGAAAAGGCAGACGCTAGCGCCAGCTCTCGTCTTCCCAGACTTCCCGAAGAATGTTGTCTAACGCTTCGCGCTCGGCCTCGCCGTTGATGCCCAGCAACTCGACGCCCGTCATGGAGCCTTCTTTCACCGTCACCCGCGTTGACGGGAACAGAGGCCTTATTCTGCGGGTGAGTTCGCACTGGAAGGCCTCCACGACGGAAGGGCCAATGTGCTGATCTTTATCCAGGGTAATATTGACCCGCACATTGCCTTCTTTTTTGATTCGTTCTGGAACAGGCGATGCCGAGAAAACAACGGTAAACGCGTTGTTTTTGATTAAATTCCCTCTCGCTATCTCAGCAATAAGATTCAGGGCAATTTCACGATCTCTCTCCTGACATGTTCCTTCCGTCGTCAGTCGCGCAATCATCTCGACTCGTTCAATCATGACTTGCTCATTCAACTCTCTGTCCACACAACCTCCACCACGAGAAACTGTATAAACATACAGTATCACGTAATCATAAAAAGAGTGAAGCAAAAAATCAGACCTGTTTGCGGTATGTGCATGATATCGATGGAGATTAGCGCATACTTCCGGCGACCTGATGCCTTAAATGCCCGGTACGTTCAAGGATTGAACTGGCCTTATCCAGGTAGGGCGGGGGCAACTCGCGGTGTCGGTGCAGATGAGTAAAATCACCCGCCGTACAGTTATTGACAGAACTCCAAGAGGGCGCGGTGGCGCCCTTAAGGTCAACGGCCCGCTTCGGTACAATCTTCCACTGTTTGAGGCGCGTTAAAACCGGTGACCCGGCCCCAACGGCCGCATCGTAGACCCCGCGGATACAGACGGTTTCCTCGCCGTACTGGTTATATTCTTCCTTCGATTCGTAGAGCGTACGTACCTGCAGATCGTCACGACGGACAAACGGCCCGCCCTGGGCGTTCACATACCCCGCCCAGTCTCCGGCGTCCGCTGCGTCATGCACGGCGGCAAACTCCACGCTCAGGCCATGCGCCGTCTCGCGGTCGGCGAGACGGCGCAACTCCCGGTAGACCGTCACCGGCGCACCGCCAATAAACTGAAACTGACGGATGTGCCAGCGGGCCGCCCAGGCGGAAACGGCGGGTGCGGTCTCTTTCAACAGCTCGCCATTTTCATCATCAGTTTCGCCATCAAGCGCATAGCCATCGATATTCTTCGCGATGTATTTGGCGATATAGCCGGTAGCGCTGCCCTTCTCCGGGTCAATGGCTTCGGCATGAAAACGGGCTTTTTTCGCCCTGTCGCGTTGTAACTCGAAGGCATCCTCTTCGCAGGCATAGTCATTCATGATGCGTCTAACCCGCCCGGTATCCTCCGGCCGCATGAACACCAGCATATGCCAGTGGGGCGTACCGTCGTGATGAGGTTCAGCAACCCGGATCCCGAAAATACGAATCCCTTCCCGGTGCAGCTTCGCCCGGATACGCGCCCAGAGCCGGTTGAGATAATGTTGCGTGTCTGCCGGGCTGGCGCCGTTCCACTTGCCGTTACGGTAACCGGCCTGCACGGTCGCGTGATACTTCGCGGGGGCGGTTAAGGTGTAGAACTCGCCTGCATAGCCCAGCTCATGGCAGATATTTTCAAACCCGCGAATGCGAGTCATCAGTTCACAGCGACGTATTGCGGGGTTGGCCACCGAGCCATCGTATTTTTCGATCAGGCTGATACGGTTACCCTCTTCATCTTCAAGCTCCAGTCCCTTCAGGAACTCACGCGTACGGCGCTTCTGCTCGCGCCACTCGGCGATGCACCGTTTGCTCGCATAGGCAGATTTCTTTTTGCTGACGTGACCGATGGCGATCTGCAGATGCTCCCGCCAGGCGGCCGCCATCCGACGCAGACGACCGCGCCACCAGGCCTCTGAAAACATCCGGATCACCGCCGGGGCAACGTCCTCTTTGCAGAAGACGGTTTTGGACACGCGCTCCCAGTGGGGAGGAACCACGTTGAACTGACGGGTAATGACACCGGCGCGCTGATACCAGGCATACAGCGTTTGATATTCACCCATGCCGGCATCGTCCATATTTGCCAGCTCGGCGCGAATAAAGCGGGCGATGTCAGCCCCCAGCAGATCGATATCCGCACGGGACATATCCGGAAGGCGGTTGAAGCGGACGACCATATCAACCATCCGCGAGGCAAGGTATTGCCGCAGCGGCGTGTCGAAGTGGCCATCAAAAACCGTCGCAGAGACGCTCTCGTGCACGCCGACCCGGCTATATTGCTCAGCAACCCGCTGCAGGCGGGGTAATACCCCTTTACAGAAGCGGATCAGAAACGTATTGGCTCGCGGTGTGCCCTGCTGCTGTTCGATGGCGTCAACCGTACGCCACACTTCGGAACGGACGCATTCAGGCTGCAAAGAGAGGGCTTTTCTGGCTTGCAGCAGCGCCGCGAACAGACGATCGCGACGCTGCAGTTGAGAGTGTGTGAGATAGGGGCTGGCAATGGCCGTCCGTGGCGCATTCCACGGATAAGCACAGGAGATAGCCAATTCATCCTCCCCGATAGTGTTTGTTTTTCAGCTCCGTCATTTCCTGGCAGGTAACGCACATGGCCACGCCGGGGACGGCAATACGGCGTGCCTCGGGGATCGGGGCGTCGCACGCTTCGCAGAGCAAACGCGATGGCGACACAGGTCGACGGCGCGCGCTGTTAATGTGGCGCTCGCGTTCTGCCAGTTCACGCTCCTGCACCAGATCGATAAAATCCGCCATCAGTGCAGCTCCTGGGATTCACGCTCGTAACGGGCCGCTTCGTGGCACAGCAGTTCAGCCACGTCTTCACCGCTCATGCCGGTTTTGTAAATGTGGCTGGCCAGCGCCTCAAGGCGCTGTGAAACCGCGAGCGCACGTGCTCTTCGCTCCTCGGTCTTTGCCTGAGCCAGCAGACGTACCAGTTTGTCTCCCTCGATCGGGGACGTGCGGTTTTCGCTATTTCGCATTACTCGTTCTCCTTAAATTCAGGCAATAGAATGCCCGGCGGGTTTACGCCATTACGTTTGGTTGGGGTTACATCGGCATGGTCAGCCGTTCGGGAAATAAGCTCACGACTGCACGAAAATGGTTCATGGCGGTAATCAGCGCCCTTTTCTCGTCAGTCGTCAGTTCACCGATCTCGCACGCATGACGGGTAGCGGGTAATTTCGCCAGGAAGAAGATGGCGGCCAGCGCGCGGGTGTTCTCTTCAAAACAGGGATCGCGCTTATCACGCAGCTCTGCAAAAAACCGCGTCAACTCTTTCTCGCTATCGCCCCAGAATCTGGCGCGCAGTTCGGCCACGTGGTTAAGTCCGGACAGACGCGCCCCGACGCTGAGCGGAACGCTTGCCTGAGCAGCTTCTATCGCCATATCGCCCCTCGCTTCGTTTCCCGCAACGTGAATTATTCACCGATAACAAGCTGGAAGCGGGAATGGCCTAACGCCTTACGTAGCTGCTCCTCTTTCCAGCGCGCATAATAGATACGGATGGGGCCACCTGCTTTTTTGCAGCCCTTGCGGATAGTGCGCGGCTCAATGGGGACCCGGGGGTTATCACCGGTCGTCCAGCGGTAGGCAGTACGTTCAGAAACACCTTCCAGCGCGGCGAATTGCTGCAGCGTCACCACAGGGGCTGGCACTTTGATGATTGCGATTTCAGAAGCCATGTTGCATGATTCCCATTTTGATAATAACTGCAATCTTTAGCCTCTGTTTGCCAACGTCTGCCGCTGATTGCCCGAATTTGCAATGATACTAATACCCAATTGAGTATTAGTAAACACCCAAAGGAATATATTTTGATTTTAGATTCTCAAGTGAATAATGAAGAGTTGCTCGATAGAATCTGTCAGGTATATGGTTTTACGCAAAAAATCCAGCTTGCCCGGCACTTCAATATTGCCGCCAGCTCGCTGCAGAACCGCTACGCACGCGGCACTATCTCTTATGACTTCGCCGTGCAGTGCGCCCTGGATACGGGCGCCAGCCTGCGCTGGCTGATGACCGGGCAAGGTGCTCAGTTTGAAGGTCAGCCTGCGCCGGGCGATCCTGTATCTGTCGCGTCATTCACTCTTAGTGATGGTCGACTGGAAGAAAATACTACTTTGAGTATCGGCTCCCATTTCTTCAGCAAACAACTCACCCGCGGCATCGCCGTCCGGGCTGAGGGAAAACTTCACTTTGTTGAAAAAGACGCATCGTTAACCGACGGGCTGTGGCTGGTTGAGATTGAAGGCACCACCAGCATCCGCGAGCTGACGCTCCTGCCGGGTAAAAAACTCCACGTCGCGGGCGGAAAGATCCCATTTGAATGCGGTATCGACGAGATAAAAACGATTGGCCGTGTGGTGGGTGTCTACAGCGAGGTTAACTGATGGCGGTCCGTAAAAATCCTGCCGGTGGCTGGCTTTGCGAGATCTACCCCAACGGGGCAAAGGGTAAGCGCATCAGAAAGAAATTCGCCACCAAAGGCGAAGCGCTGGCCTTTGAACAGTACACCGTTCAAAACCCGTGGCAGGAAGAAAAAGAGGACCGCCGCACCTTAAAAGCGCTGATTGACGCCTGGTATAGCGCTCACGGCATTACGTTGAAAGACGGTCTTAAACGCCAGCTGGCGATGCACCATGCCTTTGAGTGTATGGGCGAACCGCTCGCGAGGGATTTCGACGCGCAGATGTTTTCCCGCTACCGGGAAAAGCGACTGAAAGGTGAATACGCCCGTTCTGCCCGGGTAAAAGAAGTTTCCCCCCGCACGCTTAACCTTGAGCTGGCCTACTTCCGGGCGGTATTCAACGAGCTGAATCGTCTGGGGGAATGGAAAGGCGAAAATCCGCTGAAAAATATGCGCCCTTTCCGCACGGAAGAGATGGAAATGGCCTGGCTGACGCAGGAGCAAATCGCCCGGTTACTGGCCGAGTGTCGGCGTCATGACAACCCGGATCTGGAAAACGTGGTCAGGATTTGTCTCGCCACGGGCGCACGCTGGTCTGAGGCCGAAGGGCTCAAAAAAAGCCAGCTGTCGAAGTACAAAATCACCTATATCAATACCAAAGGGCGAAAAAACCGCACCGTTCCTGTCAGCAAAGCCCTGTATGACACTCTGCCTGATAACAAAAATGGCCGTTTGTTTAGTGATTGCTATGGTGCGTTCCGCTCTGCACTGCAGCGGACAGGTATCGAGTTACCCGCCGGGCAACTGACCCACGTGCTGCGCCATACTTTTGCCAGCCACTTTATGATGAATGGTGGGAATATCCTGGTCCTGCAGCGGGTGCTTGGACATACAGACATCAAAATGACTATGCGATATGCGCACTTTGCACCTGATCATTTAGAGGATGCCGTTAAGCTCAACCCGCTGGCGGTGAGTGGCGATAAAGTGGCGGTAGAAATGGCGAATAATGGGTAATTGATGGCAAACAGTGGCAATCTATGTCAGTGATAAATAATACAATGCATTGATTTTTGGTTGTTCTGGTAGGAACTCATAATCGCTTGCATCAAAATGCCAAAAAAGCCAACCCCGCACTCCCACGGTGTTGGCCCTGTTTTAAAGCAGTGACGGTCACAACAGGTTAAAACACGTAACGCATACCCAGCGTAAATTCGTTAGAGACAATATGCGCTTTCATCTGCTCGTCTTTTAAACCGCGCGCGTTAGTGAAATTGTTATATCCGCTTTCGATCTTGCCCATATCGATATAGCGATAGCCCAGAACGACATACAGACGTTCAACCGGCGTGTAGCTTACGCCCACTCCTAACGCGTAGGTCAGGTTGCTTTGGGTGGTCGAGGCGTATTCACGTCCGGCGTTACCCTGCCAGCCGCCCGCTTTGATCTTGCTCACGCCAAGCCCTGCGGTTCCGTAAACAGAGACACCGTAGCCGAGTTCATAATCGCGGTAGACATTCAGCATCAGTCGTTCAGTTTCGGTCTGCAGGTGGTTAAAGCTGTTCGCGAATGTGCTGGAGCCGCTGGTGTACTCCGTTTTTTGTTTAAAGGTGTATTCACCTTCGGTACGCCAGCCGTTGCCGAACTGGTAGCCTGCGGCAATCGCCGCGCCGCCAAAATGCTCTTTCTCTTTACCGCCCACAAACTGACCGACACCCGGACGCGCGCTGGTATCCATCTCTTTCGCACGCTGTTCAATCTGCAGGTATTTTGCCGAACCGTAATACCCTTCTTCCGTATTTGCCGCCAGAACGGTAGCCGGGATCATCGCCACAGGCAGGGCGATTAAAAGTGCTTTCATCTTCATCTACACTCCATTGAAAAACAGTCAGTGAGACGAATCATAAGCAGTCCCGAAAGGGCAAACTATTAGGATGAATACGCGTTTTACCTGGTAATTTTACGTAGGGATTTGTCTCGCTTTTTGTCCTGTTTATTTTAATTTCAATCGGTTACTGGTTGGGGAAAACGCAGCAGAACAATCGCGCCATCGGTCGGCACTGATTCCAGTTCCGTCACATCCAGCGCGGTGTTTTCCGGCAAGCTCAGGCTATCGGCCGTAATGCGGTTCACGCACCACGGCGTTAAGTAACTCACCAGCAGCTCGCCTCTGGCATTGGTTGTGGAGCCAAACTGGTTATAGAAGCCAATGCCCGGGGAGTCCGGCACGTCCACCAGCGCAGCGGTGCTGCCGAGCTGTTGGCCAAGCGTCACGCCGCCTGCGTGTACCAGAATGCTCCGCTGGTGTCGGCATGATAATCACGGCGCGTTCCCCCGCGTACCATACTGAGGTTCAGCTCGCCCGCGTTGTACTGATAGCCCAGGCTCGCAGACAACTCATCATTGCGGTGTAGGGTATGCGTCGCCTGCAGATCGTAACGCAGGCTGTAATCACTCAACGCCGAACCGTACACATTCACTCCATGACTATCTTCCCCCCGGCTGGCGAGCTCGGTGATATAGCCGACATTACTCGTCGTCCCCCAAAGGGATAAAGGCACACTGAGATTGATACCCACGGTGGTTTCATCCGGGTTTTTACCGTAGCGTTCATAACCGCCGTACAGGCTGACATCCACGTTCTGTAAGGTCGCATCCAGGCTCAGCGTCATCCCCATGCTACCTGCGTCAGGTTCACGTGACTTCAACCCGTGCCACGACAGGCTCAGGCTGGCGTCCTCGCCAAGATTCTGGTTAAGCTCCAGCTGCCCGCGCAGCGCCCGCCGGGTGACGTCATCGTCCCAGCCATATCTCAGCAGCTCCGCCCGCGTGATTTTTTCTTCCAGCGACCGGTAATGTTCATTACGTGGATACCACTGGAGCTGGGCAGTGAGGCTGGTTTCGGTCGTAAAGAACGCTTTGGCATAGCGCAGACGCCACACCTTGCCCCGTAGCGTCTCCGCCTCTTGCGTATAGCGAGCCGCGCTGACATCTGCGGAAAACGCCCCCCACCGCCCGAGGTTAGCGCCAAAACCCGCGACCTGGCTGAAATAGTGCTCCCCTTGCTGCAGGCCGGCAAACACGGTGACCTGCGGGGCAACTCCCCACGAGAACGTACTCTGCCAGAAGCGATCCGTGTCCCTGTCGATACCGTGAAAAGGCTTATACCGACCGGCGGCCAGTTCGTAGCTAAAGAGCCCGTGATGCACCAGATTAGGCATGCTGGAATAAGGCAGCAGGCGGGTACGCTCCGTACCGTCGCTCTCCTGCACCGTCAGCTCCAGGTTGCCGTCCGGGTCCGGCGGATAAAAATCGCGAATGGTAAACGGCCCGGGCGGGACGTGAATACGGTAAACACGTACCCCGTTCTGGTGAATGGTGACTTCCGCCTCTGTGCGGGCATAGCCGTTTATCCACGGGGAATAGGGTCGCCAGCTATCAGGGTACATTGCCTCGTCACTGCCGAGTGACGCACCGCGAAACGCCAGGCTGTCGAACATATTTGAAGAGGTATTGCTGTCGCCCAGCGTCACACGCGAACGCAGCGGCGTGATGCTGCGCCAGAGCGACATCGCATTGGTGTACGAACCGTGTTGTCCCTCTTTTTCACGCCAGAAGGTGTTTTGATAACGCAAACGCCAGGGGCCCACATTAAGGCCATTGTCCAGGCTCAGCGTGGCGTCAGTACCGGAACGCTCCCAGTCATACTGCGCCTGGCTGTTATCCGCATCCAGACGGTAGTTGATAAACAGCGCGTTGATGCCATCATCCCAGCGGCTGGTGCTGACGCCGTTCTGCTGCGGGCTAATGGCGTCTGTCGGGAACAGAAGCGTCAGCAGTTGCGCCTGCGGGCGATACCAGTATTTGAGGTTAAACTGCTCTGCAGACTGTGGTGTCAGGCACCCTTTGGCATCCCAGACCAGACGCGCAAGCACCGCGTCACGTACGCCCCACTCCTCCATCAGCGGCTGGCTAAGGCAAGGCCCTGAGGCAGACACCTCAAACGAAATCGCCCCTTTATAGAGGTTATTGAGGATCACCCACGTCTTTTGGCTTACCGCACGACTTTCTGCCATGGCGAACAGCAGCATAAAAAAGAGAAGATGGAGTCGCATCATGATGGCAGGCAGCGCAAAAAGGTGAGGAGGCTCACGCCCCCTCACCTGTTTTACAAAAAAGCGTTATTTCTGCAGGGAGGCAAGCGCGGCGCGTGCGCGGCTCAGCTCTTGCTGAATGCTGCTCAGATCGCTCTGTTTTTCAGCCAGTTTGCGCTGGTATTTCGCCACTTTCTTGCTGTCGCCTTTGGCTTTCGCTTCACGCAGATCGGCCTGAACCTCGGCAATATCTTCGCGCTTCTCGGCCAGTTTCTTCTCCAGCTTCTTCACCTCTTTTTGCGCGTCAGCCTGTACGCTTGCCGGGGTGCAGTGCGCTTTCACTTCAGCCAGCGCTTTTTTCAGGCCGTTGACCTTGTAGGTATTACCGTACTGCTGGGCGATACGGATCTCTTTTTCCAGTGCCGCGGCTTTGGCAGAGCAGCTTTCTGCCGCCTGGGCGGTGGTGAACATACCAACAGAAGCAATAACGGCAAGCGCGGATACGAGTTTTTTCATCGGGATATCTCCTTTATATGTGAACGTCCTCGAATAAAAGAGTACCCCGGCGGACGGGAAGCTTACGCTGTACGCCCGTCCTCATTCTGCTGTAGGACGGTCTCGCCCGGTTGTAGTCCCGTCTCGCACCAGCGCTGTAATGCGGCCCTTAATGCCTGAATCTCCTCCTCAAGCTGACGGATGCCGCCGCTGTCGGCAGCCTGCTCCTGCTCCAGACAGCGCGCTTCCAGCGCCGTCATACCGAGCAGTTGAATACCGCCCCGCAGTCGGTGCAGCGCGTCCTTCAAGGGTGTACCGGGGTCCTTTCGCCACAGTGCAATATCGCCCAGCGTCTCCTCCAGCACGGTTATCTGCAAATCCAGAAACGTTGCCAGATGCTCACCGTCCAGCAGTGCTGGGGGGAGCGTGATGGAAAATGGCGAAGCAACCGGCGATTTACCGGAGGGGGTCAGAGGGGCAAGCAGATTTTCCAGCGCAACCAGCGTGACCGGCTTGAAGATACAGTCGCGCATGCCTGCTTCCCGCGCCTCATCCCGCACGGATTCACGCGCGTCCGCCGTCATACCAAACACCGTGACACTGGGGTAATGTTCATTGATGATGCGCGACAGGGCATAGCCACTCATCTCGGGCATGTTGCAGTCGGTGATCACCGCGTCCGGCTGTCGGATTGCCAGGCTCTCAAGCAGCTTTGCCGGGCTGTCGTGCTGGGTGACAGCATGCCCCAGCCACTCAAGCTGCTGGGTAAGTAGCATCCGCCCGACCGGATTATCGTCTACCACCATGATGGTCAAGGCTGCGCGTTTGCCGGGTGGCACACAAGCTTTAGTCTCTTTCTCTGGCAGTGCGGCCATGACGGGCAGCCTGAGCGTCACCGTGACCGTTGTCCCCTCACCCGGCACGCTGATCAGTGTAAGATCCCCGTCCATCATGTCCGCAAGCTGGCGACAGATATAGAGCCCCAGCCCGCTGCCCTGCGCCCGGGTACGGCTCTCACCCTGACTAAAAGGCTGGAACAGACGCTGTTGCGTCGCAGCATCAATCCCCTCGCCGGTGTCTGCTATTGTCAGTTCCAGCAGCATAAACTCGCCGTTCTGCCATTGCGGCTGTGCCCGCAGCATCACCTGACCGTGGTCGGTGAATTTAATGGCGTTACCCAGCAGGTTGGTGACGATCTGACGAAAACGCATCACATCGATCAATACGTCCCCCTTCAGGGCAGTATCCATTTCCAGCAGCAGCTTCAATGATTTCTGCGCCGCCAGCCCCTCAAACTGCGACACCGTTCCTTCAATCAGGTTTCGAAGCGAGGCGCGCTCCGGGCGAAGCACCAGACGGCCGGACGCAATACGCTCCACATCCAGGATATTCCCGATAAGCAGCAACAGCGATTGCGCCGCGTCCCAGGCGACCCGTATCGACTGCGGGTTTTGCGGGGCATGGTCGGGACGTTTCATCACCAGCTCCAGCATGCCGATAATGGCGCTGACGGGCGTGCGAATTTCATGGCTCATGGTCGCCAGAAAGGCGCTTTTTCCCCGACGGGCTCGCTCTGCGCGCTGTTTCGCCGCACGCAGCGTCTGAATAAGCTTGCGGATGCGCGCCTGTTGGATGCGCCGCCGACGGTAGATCCATCCTGCCACCAGCGCCAGCAAGGCCAGACCGGCGGCGGTGAACGTCACCAACCACGTTATCGACAGCACCGACGTCGACACAGAGGCAAACGCATTGCCCGTATTGCTGCCGCGCGTCAGGGCGTGGAGATCTTCCGGCGGGATGTTGATCAGCGCTTTATTCAGAATGGTGATCAGCGGCCAGGCCTGCCGCGATGCGCCAAAGGCAAAGCGCAACGGTTCGGCATCGATGCTGGCGAGAATTTTCAGTGAGGCAAATTCTTTGCGGGTGAGCTGGGCGTTGGCAATGATCAGCGGCACCACCATCATGTCGTTTTGATCCTTCACCACGCTGTTAAACCCCTGCCACCAGGTATCGACTTTCGCCGTCTGGCCGCTATTTTGTCGGCCAAGCCAGCCATCTGGCGCTTCACCGCGCAGGCTCACCACGCGGGGCTGAAGCGCCTCCTTCCCCGGAAGCGCGCGTCCAACCATAACCCAGGAGTTATACAACCAGGTTCGGGTGGTGAGGAGATCCGCCTGCCAGATCCCCTCCTGCGTGACGCCTGCAATCAGCTCGGCCTCTCCGCGATTAATGGCCCTGAAGGCGGTGGTCTGGCTGGGATAACGGCGGATTTCAAAGGTAAACCCGGTACGCAGGCGGAGCGCGGTCAGCAGATCCGCCAGGATGCCGCGCAGCTGCCCGCGCTCGTTGAAAAAGGCAATGGGGGCGTTATCCTGCGCCACCGCGACGCGGATCCGGGAATGTTCTTTGATCCATTTATGTTCGAGCGAGGTGTAACGCGGTGGCTCTTCGCTCAGGGAGAGCGGGATCCCCCCGCTCCAGCGACGGTGGATCTCCACGCCCGCGTTCTCCGGCAGCGCCGTCAGCATCTTGTTGAGGATCGCGATCCAGACCGCCATCTTTGGCATCGCGGCGAACGAGAATCCCGACGCCTCGAACGTGTCCGCCACCGGACGAATAGTGAGATTGCTTAAATTGGACTGACTCGCCAGATAGCGCGCGGTGATCGCATCGCTGAAGAACAGATCGATTTCACGAAACGCCAGCGCCTCCAGCGCATGTCGCGTGGAGGAGAAATTCACAATGTCAGCCCCCGGATAACGGGCCAGCACGTCACTGCTGCTGTAGACAGGCGAAACGGCGATCCTTTTCACCGCCTCATCGGGCGAGGCATCGGTATTCACCACTTCAACCGGGATGTTGTCGCTGTAGGGCACACTCAACATCAGCCCGGCTTTGTTGAATAAATCAGATTTCGGGTAAGTCTCCCCCGTAGCGGGTTGTGT
>NZ_JACASJ010000094.1:0-19779 GCF_013391025.1 Enterobacter sp. SECR19-1250
ATATATTCAAGCCTATCTCTTATCTGGAGATACAGCTACTGTCCGGTGTTTCAGGGGGCTACATCACTCCATAGGCTGACATTAAACTCAGCTCTCTCATTCCCTGTGCACTGTTAATCCAGGCGTACATATCGGCATTGCTGCGCAGCGACAACCGTCGCATCGCACTGTTTTTCTGCGCACTGATCGTTTTGTTGCTCTTCTTGAGCAAGGTAGCAATTTGGTTAATTCCCCAGCCCTTACCTAGCAGGCGTAACACTTTGCGTTCAGAGTGGGTCAGCGCAACAAACGGTTCGTCTTCGGTTTCCGCCTCCGCGGGTTCAGGAGACAATAACGTCTGGCTTATCCGCTCCGCCCGCTCGCTACCTGCACGAATAGCATTAATCACGCCTTCAATCGGTTCCATTTCTGAAAGCAACGTGCTTTCCGGGCGCATAAGCAGTTCCACTGCAATGGGATACAGGGGACGAGAGACCATAAAAATCCAGTGAATATCCCGGTATTGGTTCAGTAAGTTGTAATATTCTTCTAACGTTCCCCGGGGTTTCCTGTATTCACCTGAAATATCAGCAATAATGACATTAGCCCGGCGAAGCTGAAGTAACGTTAACTCCTGCAGCGAACGACAATAAGTCAATTCAAATTCTGGGAAATGGTTTGCCATAACGCTGCCTAACCCGTTTTGCATAACGGGTACCCTGCTAATAACTACGCCATGTTTACCATTCAATGACAACATAGACCCTCCGTGTCCATTTTTCATTTGATGAGTAGCGTCTAAACGCATCAAGATTTATGTTTTTTCGTCCCTGAGTGTAGACTGATTAATACAAGCAGAAGATGAGATATGTTCTTAGCTTAAGAAAGGCCTAAAACAACGCTAATATCTCACAAAGCGCAATTAAATTTAATTGCAAGAGCATTAAAATAATGAAAATATAAAATAAGAATAACTTAATATAAATATTCTATATTTCGAATCATATAAATTCATCGCATTTATATTTAAACCTCATTCTCTTTCGCGAACCGGGCTGCAACTGTTTGCAGGAATCTTGATCTGACCCAGAGCAAGGGATACCGCACTCTGTGCTAAAAGTAAGCATCAGGGGCCAACAGGCAAGCGACTCACCAACACTTCGGGACACTACATGCAGGCAGAAATATCGATGCAGCGTGCCACCACGCGGCTGTGTATTCAGTGCGGACTTTTCCTGCTCCAGCACGGGGCGGAAAGCGCCCTGGTCGAGGAGCTTTCGACGCGTCTGGGGCTGGCATTGGGGATGGATAGCGTCGAAAGCGCGATTTCATCGAACGCTATCGTGCTGACCACCATCAAGGATGGCCAGTGCCTTACCTCTACCCGTAAAAACCACGACCGCGGCATTAATATGCATGTGGTAACCGAAGTGCAGCACATCGTCATTCTGGCTGAACATAAGCTGCTCGACCTGAAAGAGATAGAAAAACGGTTCAACCAAATCAAACCCCTACGTTATCCGCGCTGGCTGGTGGTGTTGATGGTGGGGTTATCGTGCGCCTGTTTTTGTAAGCTCAATAAAGGGGGCTGGGACGGCGCGTTCGTGACCTTCTGCGCCAGCAGCATCGCCATGTATGTACGCCAGGTACTGACGCACCGGCAGTTGCACCCACAAATTAACTTCTGCATCACCGCGTTTGTTGCCACCACGGTGTCGGGGCTGCTGCTGCGCCTGCCGCAGTTTGCCAACACGCCCACCATCGCCATGGCCGCCAGCGTGCTCCTGCTGGTTCCGGGCTTCCCGCTGATTAACGCCGTTGCCGATATGTTTAAAGGGCACATCAATACCGGTCTGGCGCGCTGGGCGATTGCCAGCCTGCTTACGCTGGCAACCTGTATCGGCGTAGTGATGGCCATGACGCTGTGGGGGTTACGCGGATGGGCGTGATAACGTTTCTGCTGGCACTGATGCAGGACATGATCCTGGCCGCCATTCCCGCCGTCGGCTTTGCGATGGTCTTCAACGTCCCGCAGCGCGCTTTGCCATGGTGTGCGCTGCTGGGCGCCATCGGTCATGGCTCGAGAATGATCATGATGACCGCTGGTTTTAATATCGAGTGGTCAACTTTTATGGCCTCCATGCTGGTCGGCAGCATTGGTATTCAGTGGTCGCGCTGGTATCTGGCGCACCCTAAGGTGTTCACCGTCGCGGCCGTCATCCCGATGTTCCCCGGCATTTCAGCCTATACGGCCATGATTTCAGCGGTAAAAATCAGCCACTTTGGCTACACCGAGCCACAAATGATCCTGCTTCTGAGCAACTTTCTTAAGGCCTCATCTATTGTTGGCGCACTCTCGATCGGGTTGTCGATCCCGGGACTGTGGCTTTACCGCAAACGCCCGCGCGTTTGATGTTTGTGTTATTTCGCTGCCATGGGGATAATCTTTCTATTCCGTTTAGTGACGATAAGGAAAGGATGTGGCAAACCCTGGCAGCGAACTCCCGGAGCACAGTGAAGAATCCAGCCTGAAGGAAAAAATCTTTCAGAGCGCTATCGCCCTTTTTGCCGAATATGGGTTGAACGGCGCCCGCATGGAGCAGATCGCAGAGAAAGCAGGCACCACTAAACGGATGGTGGTTTACCATTTTAAGAACAAAGAAAATCTTTACCTTCTCGTTCTTGAGTACGTCTACACCCGGATCCGCGCCAGTGAAAAAGCGCTCAGCCTTGCAGACATACCGCCGGTTGAAGCGCTGGTGCACCTGGTGGAAGCCACCTTTGACTACCACGCAGACCACCCGGATTACATTCGTATTATCTGCATGGAGAACATGCAGCGTGGTCGCTTTATGCAGCAATCCAGCTACCTGCGCCAGGTCAACCGCAGCGCGCTCGACCTGCTCGACGATATCCTGCGGCGCGGAAAAGAAAAGCAGCTGTTCAGCCAGTCTGTTGACCCGCGGGATCTTCACCGCCTGATCAGCAGCTTCAGCTTCCACTATGTTGCCAACAGCTACACCTTTACGCTGCTGTTTGAAGAGGGAGCAGACGAGCAATCTCAGCGCCAGCACTACCGGAAAATGGCCGTTCAGGTGGCGCTTCGTTATACCTGTCCATAAAATTGCTTGCAATTATATCGCGCACTATCTATATTCAACTCATGAACGCAAAAACGAACGACACCACCAACGCGCTTCTGCTGGATAACCAGCTCTGTTTTGCCCTATATTCGGCAAACCTGGCGCTTAACAAGCTGTACCGGCAACTGCTGGCGCCGCTTAACCTGACCTACCCGCAATACCTGGTGATGCTGGTACTGTGGGAGCAGGATGACATTACGGTGTCGGACATCGGTGAGCGGCTGTTTCTTGACTCTGCCACCCTGACGCCGCTGTTGAAGCGTCTGGAAAGCGCCGGGCTGATCAACCGTCAGCGTTCGCGTAAAGACGAACGCCAGGTTGCCGTCACGCTGAGCGATGCGGGACGTGAGCTGCAGCAGCAGGCCTCCGGGATCCCCCACGCGGTGGGATGCGCAGCGCAATGTGACACTGACACCATGCTGGCACTCAAGCAGCAGCTTGAAATTTTGCGACATCAGTTACATCACGCGTAAGGCTATACTTTACGCGTATTTATTTACCCAAATACATCGCGTGCTATTTAATAGCGCACACTAACGTAAAATGAGGAACCTGCCATGTCTTTAGAAAAAGTTGTCTACACTGCCAAAGCAAAAGCGACCGGAGGCCGTGACGGCCGCGCAACCTCTTCCGATGGCGTCCTGGACGTCAAACTGGGTGTGCCAAAAGAGATGGGCGGCATGGGTGGCGAAGTGACCAACCCTGAACAGCTGTTTGCTGCCGGCTACTCTGCCTGTTTCCTGGGGGCGATGAAATTTGTGGCTGCGCGCGACAAATTTACGCTGCCAAAAGAGGCCTTCATTGAAGGTGAAGTGGGAATTGGTCCACTGCCAACCGGTTTTGGTATCGAAGCCAAACTGAACATTCACGTTGAAGGCATGGATCCTGCAGAAGCCAAAAAACTGGTGGATGCCGCGCACATTGTGTGCCCGTACTCTAACGCGACCCGCGGCAACATCGACGTGACCCTGAATATCATCGCGTGATAAATGCCTGATGGCGCTGCGCTTATCAGGCCTACGACTGTAGCCCCGGTAAGCGCAGCGCCACCGGGGAAATCCCCTCCATTCCCTCATCCTCTCTGTGCTACCATAAGCCCATATCACGCCCGTAGTAATCAGTAGAGAAAGCGTTATGTCCTCCAGAATTCTGACCACCAGCATTGCTGGTATTGATGCCTTTATGCGCGATCCCCGCGGTGTGTTGACGCACGCTGAAGGCGGCACGCTTGCAGTGTTGGCCGACAACGCCCCGGCGTTTTACGCCCTCACCCCGGAGCGTCTGGCGCAGCTTCTGGAGATAGAAGCGCGGTTGTCGCGCCCGGCAAGTGACGTCACGCTCGATAACCAGTTCTTTGAAGAGCCGGGTAACGCCCCCGTCACTGTGCCGATGGGGAAATTTGCCCTGTACGCGGGCTGGCATCCGGATGTGGATTTCCAGCGGCAGGCGGCATTGTGGGGCATTGCGCTGACGCAACCGGCTACCCCTGAGGAGCTTGCCGCCTTTATTGCCTGGTGGCAGGCAGAAGGCAAAGTCTTTACCCACATTCAGTGGCAGCAAAAGCTCGCCCGCCATCTGCAAATTAACCGCGCCAGCAATAACGGCCAGCCAAAACGCGATATCAACGCTTTTTCAGAACCGGATAAACAGATCCCTAATGGATTCCGAGGTGCGAAATGAAAAACGTCGGCGACCTGATGAAACGACTGCAAAAGATGATGCCAGCCAATGTGAAGCCTGCCTTCACAACGGGTGAAGAACTTCTGGCGTGGCAAAAAGAACAGGGTGAGATCCGCGCTGCCGCCCTCGCCCGCGAAAACCGGGCGATGAAAATGCAGCGTACCTTTAACCGTTCCGGTATTCGTCCCCTGCATCAGAACTGCTCATTCGATAACTATAAAATTGAGACCCACGGGCAGATGAACGCCCTGGCCGCCGCCCGGCAGTACGTGGACGAATTCGACGGCAACATCGCCAGCTTTATCTTCAGCGGTAAGCCCGGCACCGGTAAAAATCACCTGGCCGCCGCCATCTGCAACGAACTGCTTCTGCGCGGGAAATCGGTGTTAATCATTACCGTGGCCGATATCATGTCTGCCATGAAAGATACCTTCAGCAACCGTGAAACCAGCGAAGAGCAGTTGCTTAACGATCTGAGCAATGTGGATTTGCTGGTTATTGACGAGATCGGTGTTCAAACCGAATCCCGCTATGAAAAGGTGATCATTAACCAGATTGTCGATCGCCGCTCTTCTTCCAAGCGTCCCACCGGCATGCTGACCAACCACAATATCGACGAGATGACCCGCTTACTGGGCGAGCGCGTGATGGATCGCATGAAGCTGGGCAACAGCCTCTACGTCATCTTTGACTGGGAAAGCTATCGCAGCCGCGTCACCGGTAAAGAGTATTAAGACAGTTCCAGGAATCGCCGCCGGAGCGGAGGTATATACTGGACCTCTTCCGGCCCAAAACGGACCTTTTTGAGAAAGCCATTATGAAAAAACAGATTCTTTTCAGCACACTTTTAGGCGCCCTGCTGGTCACCGGCATGGCCCATGCCGCGTCATGGCAGGAGTCCCTCTCCAGCGCCGCCAGCGAACTCACCAAAGAGAGCGGCAGCACTCAGGGCGGGCTGTCAGCCTCTTCCCTCACCAGCCTGCTGGGCAATAGCTCCCAGAGTCTGAGTGCCGGCACCATGAACAACGCAGCAGGCATCCTGGAATACTGTGCGAAGCAAAAGCTGGCTTCCGTGACCGATGCGCAAAATGTGAAAAACCAGGTGCTCGGTAAGCTGGGTCTGGACACCCAGGAGCAGAAAGCCGACACCAACTACATGGACGGCATTCAGGGTCTGCTGAACGCGCAAAATGGTCAGCAGCTGAATCTGAGCACCCTTGGCAACTCCTCTCTGGCGAAACAGGTGAAAACCAAAGCCTGCGATCTGGTGCTGAAACAAGGCGTTAATTTCATCTCCTGATCGGCCCCATTTCCTGCCACAACACGCCGCGTTTAATACGTTAGTCTTGCAACGCGGCGTGAAACCGGCATTTTCCCCTTCTGCCCTCGTCTCAGCATCCGTACAGCAGGATGCGACCGCCTTCAAAAAAACGATTTTCTAAACCAATTCCTAACAACGGCACACTTTCGTGACACTAAAATTGCAGCTTAGCGACATCACCATTACATTGTATTACCCAAAAAATAATCAATTAGCCAGCGAAGCATCTGGCGTCATGAGGATATGCTGTTGTCAGAGTTAATGTCCCTTGCCCTTTTTCTGGCCTCCATCGGCGTTTACGCCTGGAAAGCTGGCCGTAACACCTGGTGGTTTATCGCCACGCTGGTGGTGCTCGGCATTTTTATTGTTTTAAACATTACGCTCTACGCCAGCGATTACTTTACCGGAGACGGGATAAACGATGCGGTGCTCTACACCCTGACCAATAGCCTGACGGGCGCAGGCGTGGGTAAGTATATTCTCCCCGGTCTGGGCCTGGTGCTGGCGCTGGTGACCATTTTTGGCGCGCTCGCCTGGGTGCTGCGCCGCCGCCGTCATCTTCCGCACCACCATGGCTACAGCCTGCTGGCGCTTTTCCTTGCGCTGGCCTCCGTGGATGCCAGCCCGGCATTTCATCAGATCACCGAGCTGGTGAAATCCCAGTCGCGCGACGGTGACCCGGATTTCGTGGCGTACTATAAAGAGCCATCGAAAACGATAGCCAACCCGAAGCTTAATCTGGTGTACATCTACGGCGAGAGTCTGGAGAGGACCTATTTCGATAACGACGCCTTCCCGAACCTGACGCCGGATCTGGGCGCGCTGAAAAAAGAAGGCCTCGACTTCAGTCACACCATGCAGCTGCCCGGCACCGACTACACCATTGCCGGAATGGTCGCCTCCCAGTGCGGCATTCCTCTGTTTGCCCCCTTTGAAGGCAACGCCTCAGCTTCAATGTCGAGCTTCTTCCCGCAGAATATCTGCCTGGGCGACATCCTGAAAAACTCCGGTTACGAGAACTATTTTGTCCAGGGGGCCAACCTGCGCTTTGCCGGGAAAGATGTGTTCCTGAAATCACACGGGTTTGATCATCTGTACGGCTCAGAAGAGTTAAAAACGACCGTCGCCGACCCCACTTACCGCAACGACTGGGGCTTCTACGACGATACCGTGCTGGAGGAGACCTGGAAAAAATTCGAAGAACTGTCCCGCGCCGGGAAACGCTTCTCCCTCTTTGCCCTGACGGTAGATACTCACCATCCTGACGGTTTCGTCTCGCGTACCTGCAAGCGCAAACGCTACGACATTGACGGCAAAGATAATAAATCCTTCAGCGCCGTCACCTGTAGCCAGGAGCATATCGCCGCCCTTGTTCAGAAAATTAAAGCCTCACCCTGGTTCAAAAACACGGTGATCGTGGTCTCTTCAGACCATCTGGCGATGAAAAACAGCGCGTGGGATCAGCTGAACAAACAGGATCGCAGCAACCTGTTCTTCGTTCTGCGCGGCGACAAACCGCAGCAGGAGGTAATCGCCACCAAGCGTAATTCGATGGATAACGGCGCCACGGTGCTGGATATTCTTGGCGGTGACAACTTTATTGGCCTGGGCCGCAGCACGCTGTCGGGACAATCGCTGTCCGAAGTGTTCCTCAATATGAAGGAAAAAATCCTCGCCTGGAAGCCGGATATCATTCGTCTGTGGAACTTCCCGAAAGAGATGAAAGACTTCACTATCGATCAGGATAAAAAAACGATCGCCTTCTCAGGCAGCCACTTCCGGCTGCCGCTGCTGCTGCGCGTGTCGGATAAACGCGTTGAGCCGCTGCCTGAAAGCGAATACTCGGCGCCGCTGCGCTTCCAACTGGCGGAGTTTGCCCCGCGTGATAACTTTGTCTGGGTCGATAAGTGCTACAAAATGGGCCAGCTCTGGTCGCCGCCGCTGGCGCTGTCGACGGACTGGTGCGTCTCTCAGGGGCAGCTTGGCGGGGAGCAAACCGTGCAGCACGTGGATAAGCCAGTATGGAAGGGCAAAACCGCCTTCAGGGATACGGTTATCGATACCGCCCGCTATCAGCGCAACATTGATATGCTGAAAATCGTCGACAACGATATTCGCTATAAAGCCGACAGCTTTATCTTCAACGTCGCCGGTGCGCCGGAAGAGGTTAAACAGTTCAGCGGTATCTCTCGTCCGGAGTCCTGGGGACGCTGGTCCAACGCACAGCTGGGCAATGAGGTAAAAATTGAGTATGCCCACCCCTTGCCGCAGAAATTCGACCTGGTGATCACCGCCAAAGCGTATGGCGCTAATGCTAACCGCCCTGTTCCGGTACGGGTGGGCGACAGCGAGCAGACGCTGACCCTTGGCAACGAAGTCAGCACCACCACGCTGCATTTCGATAATCCTTCACGGAGTAATACCCTGGTGATTGTGCCGCCAGAGCCGCAATCCACCAATGAAGGCAATATTCTCGGCCACTCACCGCGCGAGCTCGGGATTGGCATGGTCGAAATTAAAATCGTGGGTAACGCAGGCTAATGCGTGTCGGCCTTAACATCACCGTTCGCCCAACACGCCCCGGTGACGTCACCGCCCTGCCCGCCATAGAACGCGCAGCGGGCGAGCGTTTCCGGGATTACCCGGAACTCGCCTGGCTTGCAGAGGGCGAGGTCATTTCCGCTGAGCAGCATCTCGACTACGCCGAACGCGGACTGAGCTGGCTGGCGCTGGCCAACGACCAGCCGGTCGGTTTTATCCTCGCAGAATTGCACGTTTCGTCGCTGTTCATCGTGGAGCTTTCGGTGCATCTGGACTGGCAGGGAAAAGGGATCGGCCGACGGCTCATCGCCTGTGTCGCTGACCAGGCCCGCAAAAGGGGGCTGGCATCGCTGACGCTGACAACCTTCCGGGACGTGCCGTGGAATGCGCCGTTCTATGCGCGGCTGGGGTTTGAAATGATAACGACGCTGACGCCTGAACTGCGTGAAAAACGCGAAGAAGAGATGGCGCACGGT
Organism: Enterobacter sp. SECR19-1250; assembly: GCF_013391025.1. Taxonomy (NCBI): domain Bacteria; kingdom Pseudomonadati; phylum Pseudomonadota; class Gammaproteobacteria; order Enterobacterales; family Enterobacteriaceae; genus Enterobacter; species Enterobacter sp. SECR19-1250. The sequence continues at coordinate 9,141 of NZ_JACASJ010000094.1, forward strand.
TTAGCGTATGACGCTCGCTGTGCCATGCGCCTGCCTCTGTAATATCGTCCGACGGCGCACCGTCATTGCGTAGGCCGGGTAAGGCGTAGCCGCCACCCGGCACCACGCACGGCGTTAGAAGGTTTCCCAGTTATCGCCCGCATCCGCGGTCGCCGGTTTACGCATCACCACCGGTGCAGCAACGCTTTTGGCAGCGGCAAACTCACGTGCTTTCATCTGCTCCTGCTGAATACGGAACACCGCGACGGCCTGCGTCAGGCGGCTCGCCTGCTCTTCCAGCGCCGCAGCGGCAGCAGCAGACTCTTCCACCAGCGAGGCGTTCTGCTGAGTCACGCGATCCATCTCCGCCACCGCCAGACCAACCTGATCGATACCGCGGCTCTGCTCATCAGAGGCAGAGGCGATTTCGCCCATGATATCGGTCACGCGGGTCACCGCATTAACGATTTCACCCATCGTTTCACCGGCGCTTTCCACCAGCGTTGAGCCCACTTCCACACGACCGACGGAGTCTTCAATCAGGCTCTTGATCTCACGGGCAGCCTGGGCACTGCGCTGGGCCAGGTTACGTACTTCACCTGCCACGACGGCGAATCCGCGACCCTGCTCACCCGCACGTGCAGCTTCAACCGCCGCGTTCAGTGCCAGAATGTTGGTCTGGAAGGCAATACCGTCAATCACGCTGATAATATCGGCGATTTTCTGCGAACTGCCCGCGATGTCGCGCATGGTTTGCACCACGTTATCCACCACTTTCCCGCCCTTCTGTGCGGTTTCAGACGCACTCAGCGCCAGGTTGCTCGCCTGGCGGGCATTCTCGGCGTTCTGCTTCACGGTCGCCGTCAGCTGCTCCATGCTGGCTGCGGTCTCTTCCAGGGAAGCGGCCTGCTGTTCAGTACGGGAAGAGAGATCGTTATTGCCCATCGCGATTTCGCTCGCGCCGCTGTAGATGGCGTTTGCGCCGTTACGCACGTCACCAACGGTACGTACCAGTTCGCTCTGCATATGACGCAGCGAGTCGGCCAGTTCACCCATCTCGTTAGCGCCTTCCACTTCAATGCGCTTCACCAGATCGCCGCTGGCGATATGGCGAATGTTGTCGATGAGACGGGTCAGCGGAGAGATCAGCGCCTGCTTGATACCCAGCCACACGCCCACGATGACCACCAGCACAACGATCAGCACGCTGATCAGCACCCAGATCGCCTGGCTGTAAGAGCTGTTGCTGTTTTCCACCGCCATCTGATACAGCTTGTCGTTCTGCAGCAGGTAGTTCACATACTGCTTCTCAAAACCATCCTGATAGCTCTGGGTAGGCTGATCGAAGAAAGCGTTAATTTTGCCTGCCCCCAGCAGTTGAATCAGCTCCGCCAGCGCGCCGTGATAAATATCGTAGTTACGCTTAATTTCCATCGCTTCAGCGTCGCTCTGACGCGGATCGCGCGGCAGGGCTTCGTAGGCGGCCCAGTTTTTTTCCGCCTGTTTCAGTGACACAGAGGCAATTTGCATCAGATCGTTCACGGTCGCGCCGCTGCCGATATTGTTCTGATCCATCATGTAGCGGATGCCCGCGCGGTTCAGGGTGTTACGGGTTTGCAGCAACGCCACCCAGCTGGCGTTCAGCGTGGATTGTTGCTGGCGAATGGTTTGCAGGACGGTGAAATTCTCTTTGTCATGCTTCAGGGCATTGAAGAAAAGACCACCGGAGGTCAGTTGTAAAAGGCCAAATATCGCTAAAACCAGCATTAAGCTGGTGACAATCTTGATACGGTTTAACATGTTTTCTCTTCCTTCAGACAGATACAGAATTTTCGGCCTGGAAAGGGAAAACTTTACGAAAATCATCCTTTAATTTGTGGTTTTTACTCTTCGTCACGCGCTGCGTTATGGCGGTTTCCCAGCGCGATAAACTCCTCAAGCAGCGCCGTCAGCTGTTTCATCTTCTTCGGCGTATATTCCGCCTCTATCTGCTGGTACGCCTCTTCCACCTGCGCCTGAGCGTGCTCGTACAGCGCGTTGCCCTCTTTGGTCAGCGACACGTACAGTTTGCGCTGGTCATTGACCGGTTTTAAGCGCAGCACCAGACCGTCGCGCTCCATGCGCGTCAGAATGCCCGTCAGGCTCGGGCGCAATATGCAGGTCCGAAACGCCAGATCGTGAAAATCCATCGAGGGATGTTCAGCCAGTACACGCACAATGCGCCACTGCTGCTCGGTCAGGTTATGCCGCTTCACAATTGGTCGGAAGTAGGACATTGCCGCTTCCCGCGCCTGCAACAGGGCGATAGTTAAAGAATCATGCATAGCCACTCCCGCTTATTGTTAACAAGTAAACAATTCAAAATCGCTGTTTTAATCAACCGCTTTTTGACCATCGAAAAGTCTAACAGAAACAACAGCACTTTATTAACACGATGATAAATATATCATTTTAAACGAAAATGTAAATTTATTGTTATTCATATCACAAATATTTCACTTCTGATTGCGAAATAATCAGCAAAAGCATAAAACCAGATCATTAACATATTAACAAAATCAACGCCGGCGTTCCGGCCTGAGGAGTATGTCAATGAAAGGTACCGTTTTTGCCGTGGCGCTGAACCACCAAAGCCAGCGCGACGCCTGGGCTGAGGCGTTTGAAAAAGCCCCTTACAACACCCCGCCAAAAACCGCGGTGTGGTTTATCAAGCCACACAACACGGTGATCCGCGCAGGTGAACCCATCCCGTTCCCGCAGGGTGAGACGGTGCTGAGCGGCGCAACCGTCGCGCTGGTGGTGGGCAAAACGGCCAGCAAAGTTCGCGTGGAGGACGCGGCAGCCTACATCGCCGGGTACGCGCTGGCCAACGAGGTAAGCCTGCCGGAAGAGAGCTTTTATCGCCCGGCAATCAAAGCCAAATGCCGGGACGGGTTTTGTCCGCTGGGTGAGCTGGTCGCCGTCGACAACGTGGATAACCTGACTATCATCACCGAAATCAACGGCCGCGAAGCGGACCACTGGAACACCGCCGGGCTACAGCGCAACGCCGTCGAACTGCTGAGCGCCCTGAGCGAGTTCGCGACCCTGAATCCGGGCGATGCGATCTTGCTCGGCACGCCGCAAAGCCGCGTCGAGATCCGCCCTGGCGATCGGGTACGCATTCTGGCGGAAGGGTTCCCGGCACTGGAAAACCCGGTGGTGGATGAACGCGACGTGGCGATGGCTCAGGGCGCGCACCCTCACCCCACGCTGTTCGCCCTCGGCCTGAACTACGCCGATCACGCCAGCGAGCTGGCATTCACGCCACCGACCGAGCCGCTGGTATTTATCAAAGCGCCCAATACCTTCAACGGCGACAACCAGACCTCGGTACGCCCGGATAACGTTGAGTACATGCACTACGAGGCGGAGCTGGTGGTGGTCATCGGCAAAACCGCGCGTAAGGTCAGTGAAGCCGAGGCGATGGATTTTGTTGCGGGCTACACGGTCTGTAACGACTACGCCATTCGCGACTATCTCGAAAATTACTACCGCCCGAATCTGCGGGTCAAAAGCCGCGACGGGTTAACCCCCATCAGCCCCAACATCGTGCCAAAAGCAGCCATTCCCGATCCGCATAACTTAACCCTGCGCACCTTCGTCAACGGTGAATTACGTCAGGAAGGGACCACGGCGGATCTGATTTTCAGCATCCCATACCTGATTGCATACCTGAGCGAATTCATGACTCTGCAGCCGGGCGACATGATCGCCACCGGCACGCCAAAAGGACTGTCCGACGTGGTACCGGGGGATGAAGTGGTGGTGGAAGTGGAAGGCGTGGGTCGCCTGGTAAACCGGATTGTGAGTGAGGAGACGGCAAAATGAAAAAGATTAACCACTGGATCAACGGCAAAAACGTGGCGGGAAGCGACTACTTCCACACCACCAACCCGGCCTCCGGCGAGGTGCTGGCAGAAGTCGCCGCCGGCGGGGAAGCGGAAATCCATCAGGCCGTGGCGGCAGCAAAAGAGGCTTTCCCAAAGTGGGCCAACCTGCCGATGAAAGAGCGTGCGCGTCTGATGCGTCGCCTGGGCGATCTGATTGACCAGAACGTGCCGGACATTGCCGCGATGGAAACCGCCGACACCGGCCTGCCCATCCACCAGACCAAAAACGTGCTTATCCCGCGCGCCTCGCACAACTTCGAGTTCTTCGCCGAAGTGTGCCAGCAGATGAACGGCAAAACCTACCCGGTTGACGACAAGATGCTGAACTACACCCTGGTGCAGCCGGTGGGCGTCTGCGCGCTGGTGTCGCCGTGGAACGTGCCGTTTATGACCGCCACCTGGAAGGTCGCCCCCTGCCTGGCGCTGGGGAATACCGCCGTGCTGAAGATGTCTGAACTCTCGCCGCTGACCGCCGACCGTCTGGGCGAACTGGCACTGGAGGCGGGGATTCCGGCGGGCGTGCTGAACGTGGTGCAGGGCTATGGCGCCACGGCAGGCGATGCGCTGGTACGCCATCACGACGTGCGGGCCGTCTCCTTCACCGGCGGCACCGCCACCGGGCGCAATATCATGAAAAACGCCGGGCTGAAGAAATACTCCATGGAGCTGGGCGGCAAATCCCCGGTACTGATTTTTGAAGATGCCGACATTGAGCGCGCGCTGGACGCCGCCCTGTTCACCATCTTCTCCATCAACGGCGAGCGCTGCACCGCGGGCTCGCGCATTTTCATCCAGCAGAGCATCTACCCGGAATTCGTCAAACGCTTCGCCGAGCGCGCCAACCGCCTGCGCGTGGGCGATCCGACCGATCCGAACACCCAGATTGGCGCACTGATTAGCCAACAGCACTGGGAGAAAGTCTCCGGCTATATCCGCCTGGGCATTGAGGAGGGCGCGACCCTGCTGGCGGGCGGCCCGGACAAACCGGCCGACCTGCCTGCGCACCTGAAAGGCGGTAACTTCCTGCGCCCGACGGTGCTGGCGGATGTCGACAACCGCATGCGCGTGGCGCAGGAGGAGATCTTCGGCCCGGTAGCATGCCTGCTGCCGTTCAAGGACGAAGCGGAAGGGCTAAGCCTGGCCAACGACGTGGAGTACGGCCTGGCGTCGTACATCTGGACCCAGGACGTCAGCAAAGTGCTGCGTCTGGCGCGCAATATCGAAGCGGGCATGGTGTTCGTGAATACCCAGAACGTGCGCGATCTGCGCCAGCCGTTTGGCGGCGTGAAGGCCTCCGGCACCGGGCGCGAAGGCGGCGAGTACAGCTTTGAGGTGTTCGCGGAGATGAAGAACGTCTGCATCTCCATGGGCGACCATCCGATTCCAAAATGGGGGATCTAAAATGGGAAAGTTAGCGTTAGCGGCAAAAATCACGCACGTACCGTCAATGTATCTCTCTGAGCTGCCGGGTAAAAACCACGGCTGCCGTCAGGGGGCCATCGACGGGCACAAAGAGATCGGCAAGCGCTGCCGCGAGCTGGGCGTCGATACCATCATCGTTTTCGACACCCACTGGCTGGTGAACAGCGCCTATCACATCAACTGTGCGGACCATTTTTCAGGCGTTTACACCAGTAACGAGCTGCCGCACTTTATCCGCGACATGACCTACGACTACGACGGCAACCCGGAGCTCGGGCAGCTGATCGCCGACGAGGCGGTCAAGCTTGGCGTGCGCGCCAAAGCGCACAACATCCCGAGCCTGAAGCTGGAGTACGGCACGCTGGTGCCGATGCGCTACATGAACGCGGATAAGCACTTCAAAGTGGTCTCCATCTCGGCGTTCTGCACGGTTCACGACTTCGCCGACAGCCGCAGGCTGGGCGAGGCCATCGTCAGCGCCATCGAAAAGTATGACGGCACCGTGGCGGTGCTCGCCAGCGGCTCACTGTCGCACCGCTTTATCGACGACCAGCGTGCGGAAGAAGGGATGAACAGCTACACCCGCGAGTTCGACCGCCAGATGGACGAACGGGTGGTGAAGCTATGGCGCGAAGGCCAGTTCAAAGAGTTCTGCAGCATGCTGCCGGAGTACGCCGATTACTGCTACGGCGAGGGTAACATGCACGACACGGTGATGCTGCTGGGTATGCTCGGCTGGGACAAATACGACGGCAAGGTTGAATTCCTCACCGAGCTGTTCGCCAGCTCCGGTACCGGCCAGGTTAACGCCGTTTTCCCGCTGCCCGCGTAAGGAGCCACCATGCCGCATTTTATCGCTGAATGTACCGACAACATCCGCGAGCAGGCCGACCTGCCGGGGCTGTTCGCCAAAGTGAACGAGGCGCTGGCCGCCACCGGTATTTTCCCCATCGGCGGTATCCGCAGCCGTGCCCACTGGCTGGATACCTGGCAGATGGCGGACGGCAAGCAGGAGTACGCCTTTGTGCATATGACGCTGAAGATTGGCTCCGGGCGCAGCCTGGAGAGCCGGGAAGAGGTGGGTGAAATGCTGTTTGCGCTGATCAAAGCGCATTTTGCCAACCTCATGGCCGCCCGCTATCTGGCGCTGTCGTTTGAGCTCGATGAACTGCACCCGACGCTCAATTACAAACAAAACAACGTACACGCGTTGTTTACGTAATACCGTCCCCTCTCCCTTTGGGAGAGGGTAAGGGTGAGGGGAAATCTCTGCGGCCCGATGCCCTCACCCCGTCCCTCTCCCACCGGGAGAGGGAGAAAACAAACATAAAACAGGATATCGCCATGCTCGACAAACACACCCATACCCTGATCGCCCACCGCCTGCATCAGGCGGAGCAGTCCCGGGAGCAGATCCGCGCGATCTCGCTGGAGTACCCGGAGATCACGATTGAAGACGCCTACGCCGTACAGCGCGAATGGGTGAACCTGAAAATCGCCGAAGGCCGCATGCTGAAAGGCCACAAGATCGGCCTCACCTCAAAAGCAATGCAGGCCAGCTCGCAGATCAGCGAGCCGGACTACGGTGCGCTGCTAGACGATATGTTCTTCCTCGACGGCAGCGACATCCCCGTCGATCGCTTTATCGTCCCGCGCATTGAGGTGGAGCTGGCCTTCGTGCTGGCAAAACCGCTGCGCGGACCGAACTGCACGATCTTCGACGTCTACAACGCCACGGATTACGTCATCCCCGCGCTGGAGCTGATCGATGCCCGCTGCCACAACGTTGACCCGGAAACCCAGCGCCCGCGCAAGGTGTTCGACACCATCTCCGATAACGCCGCCAACGCGGGCGTGCTCCTCGGCGGCCGTCCGATTAAGCCCGACGAGCTGGATCTGCGCTGGATCTCCGCCCTGCTCTATCGCAACGGCGTGATCGAAGAGACCGGCGTCGCCGCGGGCGTACTCAACCACCCGGCTAACGGCGTGGCGTGGCTGGCTAACAAGCTTGCGCCGTACGACGTGCAGCTTGAGCCGGGGCAGATCATCCTCGGCGGTTCGTTTACCCGTCCGGTCGCGGCCAGCAAAGGCGATACCTTCCACGTGGACTACGGCAACATGGGCTCCATCAGCTGCCGCTTTGTCTAGGAGATAACCATGCAAAACGCATTCAAAACGGCGTTGAAAGCCGGAAAGCCGCAGATTGGTTTATGGCTGGGGCTGACCAGCAGCTACAGCGCTGAACTGCTGGCGGGGGCTGGTTTCGACTGGCTGCTGATCGACGCCGAACATGCGCCGAACACCGTGCAGACCGTCTTAACCCAGCTGCAGGCCATTGCCCCTTATCCGAGCCAGCCGGTCGTCCGCCCGTCGTGGAACGATCCGGTGCAGATCAAACAGCTGCTGGATGTGGGCGCGCAAACCCTGCTGGTACCGATGGTACAAAACGCCGAAGAAGCCCGTCTGGCGGTCCGTTCCACGCGCTATCCGCCTGCGGGTATTCGCGGCGTGGGCAGCGCCCTGGCGCGGGCCTCACGCTGGAACCGCATCCCGGACTACCTGCACCAGGCCAACGACGCCATGTGCGTGCTGGTGCAAATCGAAACCCGCGAGGCGCTAAAAAACCTGCCGCAGATCCTGGATGTGGACGGCGTCGACGGGGTGTTTATCGGCCCGGCGGATCTGAGCGCCGACATGGGCTTTGCCGGTAATCCTCAGCACCCGGAAGTGCAGGCGGCCATTGAACAGGCGATCGCGCAGATCCTGAGCGCCGGCAAAGCGCCCGGCATCCTGATGGCCAACGAGCAGCTGGCAAAACGCTATCTCGAACTCGGCGCGCTGTTTGTCGCCGTCGGCGTCGACACGACCCTGCTCGCCCGCAGCGCCGAAGCGCTGGCGGCACGTTTTATCGATCATCCGGTTACGTCAGTTAATAACAATAAATCCGTCTACTAAACGTAAGATCTGGAGCGCACCATGACGACCTCTACCCTGCAAGATAATAAAGCTGTTGAACATCGCGTTATAAATAAGCTGTTCCGTCGTTTGATCGTGTTTCTCTTTATCCTGTTTGTCTTCTCGTTTCTCGATCGCATCAACATTGGCTTTGCCGGGCTGACGATGGGCAAAGATCTGGGCCTCACCTCCACGATGTTTGGCCTGGCCGCGACGCTCTTTTATGTCACCTACGTACTGTGCGGGATCCCGAGCAACATCATGCTGGCGAAGATCGGCGCCCGGCGCTGGATCGCCGGGATCATGGTGGTGTGGGGGATCGCGTCCACCTGCACCATGTTCGCCACCAGCCCGGAAACGCTCTATGTGCTGCGCATGCTGGTGGGCATTGCCGAGGCTGGCTTCCTGCCGGGGATTTTGGTCTATCTCACCTGGTGGTTCCCGGCCTATCACCGCGCCCGCGCCAACGCGCTGTTTATGATTGCCATGCCGGTAACCATGATGCTCGGCTCTATTCTTTCCGGCTACATCCTGGCGATGGACGGGCTGTGGAATCTGAAAGGCTGGCAGTGGCTGTTCCTGCTGGAAGGGTTGCCGTCGGTGGTGCTCGGCGTGGTGACCTGGTTCTACCTTAACGACACCCCGGATCAGGCCAGCTGGCTGGATGATGAAGAAAAGCAAACGCTGAAAACCATGATCGCCCGTGAGCAAGAGCTGGCGGTGGCGCATGCCGCCACGCTGCGTTCAACGCTGCGTGAAGTCCTGACCCCGGCGGTACTGCTCTATACGCTGGCCTATTTCTGCCTGACGAACACGCTGAGTGCGATCAACATCTGGACGCCGCAGATCCTGCAAAGCTTCAACACCGGCAGCAGCAACATTGTGATCGGCCTGCTGGCGGCGATCCCGCAGTTTTGCACCATCCTCGGCATGATCTGGTGGAGCCGTCGCTCCGACAGGCTGAAAGAGCGAAAAAAGCACACCATCCTGCCGTATCTCTTCGCGGCGGCGGGATGGATGCTGGCCTCGGCCACCGATCACAGCCTGATCCAGCTGCTTGGCATCATCATGGCCTCAACCGGATCGTTTACCGCCATGGCGATATTCTGGACCACGCCGGATCAGGTTATTAGCCTGCAGTCCCGTGCGGTGGCGCTGGCGGTGATCAACGCTATCGGCAACGTCGGATCCGCCGTCAGCCCGCTGCTGATCGGCATTCTGCGTGATGCCACCGGCAGCTTCAGCTCCGGGCTGTGGTTTGTCGCCGGGCTGCTGGTGGTGGGCGCGCTGGTGCTGACGCGGATCCCAATGACCCGCCAGGAGAGCCTCGGGCGCGATCCGGGGATGGCGGCGCAGAAGATCCACTGAGGAGGAGCTATGTGCCAGAGCCCCGTCGCCAATATCGATATCAGCAAAGAGTACGACGAAAGTCTGGGCACCGACGATGTGCACTATCAGTCGTTCGCCCGCATGGCGGCCTTTTTTGGCCGCGACATGCAGGCGCATCGTCACGACCAGTATTTTCAGATGCACTTTCTTGATACCGGGCAGATAGAACTCCAGCTCGACGATCATCTCTACTCGGTGCAGGCTCCGCTGTTCGTCATTACCCCGCCGTCGGTGCCACACGCGTTTATCACCGAATCCGACAGCGATGGCCACGTTCTGACGGTACGCGAGGATCTCATCTGGCCGCTGTTGGAGGTGCTCTACCCCGGCACGCGAGAAGCGTTTGGCCTGCCGGGGATCTGCCTGTCGCTGGCCGATAAGCCCGACGAGCTGGCGGCGCTCAGGCACTACTGGCAACTGATTGCCAGGGAATCCACCGGGCAACTTCCTGGGCGCGAGCATACCCTGGTGCTGCTCGCGCAGGCGGTCTTTACCCTGCTGCTGCGTAACGCCAGGCTCGACGACCACGCTTCAGGCGGAATGCGCGGTGAGTTAAAACTGTTCCAGCGCTTTACCCAGTTGATTGACACCCACTATCACCAGCACTGGACGGTGCCGGACTACGCCTGTGAACTCCACCTGACCGAATCCCGCCTGACCGATATCTGCCGCCGCTTCGCCAACCGTCCGCCGAAGCGGCTGATCTTCGACCGCCAGCTGCGCGAAGCCAGACGGCTGTTGCTCTTTTCCGACAGTACGGTCAGCGAGATTGCTTGGCAGTTGGGCTTTAAGGATCCGGCCTATTTTGCCCGCTTTTTCAATCGCCTGACGGGTTGTTCGCCCAGCGCGTATCGGGCGCAGAAAGTACCGGTTTCTCCTGTTGCCCTCACCCCTGCCCTCTCCCAACGGGCTGAGGGATCCCCAGTAATATGGTCATGCCGCCATGACCATATTACTGTACT
>NZ_JACASJ010000095.1:0-12234 GCF_013391025.1 Enterobacter sp. SECR19-1250
GGCTTATGAAGACATTACTAACATCGGGGTGTACTAATCAACGGGGAGCAGGTCACGAATATGTGATGATCCTATGTACAAACCATCAGCACCCATAAGAAGCGATCCACGCAGTTGATTGTTATTTGAAGAAATATACTCCATCACAATTTCCATCTTCGAAATAGAGATGTTTCTAACAACCATATTCCCAGTATTTACCTTACCAAAAATAGTAAAACCTGTTCCACATGAGCGAGAGTAATAGCTATCAATCTGGATGTTAGTACATGGCTGATAGCTATAATTTGGTTCAATATCCAAACCACCTGGCTGCATAACCGTGCCAATGCGTCCACCATGCTTATACGAAACAAATGTGCCTATGGAAACGCCATCCGCGCAAATAATGCTCATCGCATTTCTACCGTCATAGTCAGAGTTTACGCTCTCTACTAATGGATATGTCATGTTTGATGGAGGTGTTGAATCTTGGTTACCATGCGCTGCATTAAGATAAATTCCATCACCTCTTGTTTCTTTGAAAAATAATGACAATACGTGATTTTTCCCGCCATAGGAATGTATATTATGGATGTGTTCATCGGCTATCTTAGATGTCCTTACACCATCAATTCTTATCTCTCCAGTGAGGTCACTTACTTCTTTCAGGTAAAGAACATATCCAGATGAAGGGTCCCATGAATCTACAACAGTGGCAGGCTTTGTTCCATCTCCCCAGTGCTTAACATACCCATGCCATTTGAATTTCAAACCATTATGTTGCGAGGTACAAATTAAGCCAGCAGCAGATGGGGAAACATTTACGGGAATATACGCTTCGGCCCCAGATTGAGCGCAGCAATCTAACCATAATTGCAACTTTGTTGTCTCATCACTACCATCAGCCACAACGCCGAATTGACGACAATCAATGGTTCCGTCGTGGTGAAGGTACCATCCATTTCCAGTTGCATCGTAAAACTTGAGCTCATTGCCAGTTGATGGCGCACCAGTTGTGCCATCACTAAAATATGTCGCAGCACCAACACCGAGCGTATGGTGCCCACGCGTCATGATGTACTTTGACTTGCCTGCATTCGCCGCCTTGGCATCTGAAAAATAGTCAACTACATAAACAGAGCCACCGATTAATGTTGAGCCATTGCTTCCCTGAAGGTCTTTTCTTAAGACATCACTTACATCGACAGCGAGCCATTTCCCATCACCAATACCACCAGTGGAACCGGGTGTGGAACCTGCTGGAACAAACTTAGGTAAGGTGGAGAGGTCATCCCAGCGATACCATACACCCGTCGTTTCATCCTGGATGATATCGCCAGCGGAAGAAACTGTAGCGCCACCCTGGAAGCTTCCAACCGGATTCCAGCCAAGATTATATATCTGCTGAAGTACTAAAGCCTTCAGGCCTTCAATTGTGTAATGCGCATCACCAAAGCGATCAATGTACTGAAGTGCCAGCGATGTCACAAATTCATCAATTTTCCCTGCGTTAAATTTCAGATCGCGCGGGGACTCGCTCGGTACTGACAGGTTGGTAGGTGTCGTAGCCATATTAGTTCCATAAAAAAACCCGGCGCGGTGGCCGGGTCTGGTTGGTCGGGGACGGTTCTTATTGGTAGATGGCGTCGCTGTATTCCGCGACGGTCAGAGATACCGTGTTATCTGTGTTCGGTTTGATGCTGTTGACCGTCCATAGCTGACTGTCCAACTCCTCCACCGTCGCAATGAGGTAGCGCGACGGGAGCTGTACAGTGTCTCCGTTCCATATGTTGAGCTGAATATCGGGTATTGCTGCGGTGAAGCCGTACTTCGTGTCGGCGCGTGCCGTCGCCGGATAGCGCAGTGTCGGATTACCCAGGCTGTCGGTAACCAGCACATACATCGAGCCGGTAAACGTGATCGGCTCGCTGGTATCGAAGTTATTCCCCGCGCGGCCTGTGATGTATCCCTGCTGCTGGTTGCTGTCGTAGATATCAGGCATCTGAATGACGCTGCCTACCTGAATTATCCCGTCCTCAAACACTTTGGCGTTCATCTTCACCCTGGAGTAGATCAGGCGTTTCGTTTCGCGCAGCGCGCGCTCCCGCGCCTGGTACTCGTTACGAAAGCCGACAATCTCAAGCTTATTTGGGTTCTCCGCCTCCTGCTCGACGATAGCGCCGTTCAGCACGCGGTAGTTGATGTACGTCTTGTTGTTCGTGGTTGGGTGGACGTATGACGTTTGCACACCTTCATATCCACCAGGCAAAGTGGCCTCGTACGTCATTTTGTACTCGTCCGTCTTCATGTTTGCCCGGTTGAACACTGCATCTGGGTAGTCTACCTTCTGATCTAGTGTAAATGTCAGCACCCCGTCATCCCAGTAAGCCAACACAGACGCCGCATTGCAGATCGCCTGCACGCGATCTCCGAGAGAGTCGTTCTCGTCGTCAAACGTGTAGTCGAAGTAACCCAGGCGCTCATCAGGTAAGCTTTCAGCAATCGAGTACAGACCGTACAGGTCAATGCTGCTGACCGGCTGCCCGCCCATAATCAGCCAGGTGTGCGCCACCGCATCAGCGAACGAACGCGAAGGACGCAGCGTGTAATCCACCGTCTGCGTGTCCAGGTCGTATGTGATGGTATGACGCGTCACCAGGGCGTTGTATTTGCGGTCACGGCTTCCCAGGGCGTTCTCTGTCGCCCTTACCTTCACGCGCACCAGCGTATCGGTTGGATGCACTACGTTGGTTCTGACGTTGACCGAGTGGATCTCCTCAACCTTCAGGATAGAAGCATCACTTGAGTTATCTGTGCGCTGGAAGTTAATGGCGTACTTGCCGAAACCGCCGGTCGGCGTCAGCTTGTCAGTGCGATAAAACACTTCGCTGGATGATTTGTGCGGCGTCCCCTGGTGATACGTGAACGTCTGCTGAGTACCCGGCACCTGGTTGTAGTCATCGTCAATCTTCCAGATCGTGACCTTCCAGTCGGCTGACTTTTTGCCGCCCAGTTGCACCTGAGTGTGCAGCCACAACTGAGAAGACTCGACCGGCGAGAAGAACGGGCCTACCACGAGCGCTTCGTTATCGTTGAGGATGAACTTCGTCGTGTTGATTGTCGCCGTTGCTGGCACGTCAGGAGGGCTAATCAGATCCGCCATCGTGAATGTGTACCACTGGACCGGGTTAACCACCGCGCCGTCGTTCGTTTCGACAGCCGATATCAGCGTGCCGGAGAAATCGACATCCTGCGTGACGTTGCCGGTTGGCGTGCTGTAGGTGACGTTAATCGTGAATGTAACCGCATGCGGAAGGACGAGGCCCATGAAGTAATCAAACTCAGCCTGCTTGATGATTTTTACTGCAATCTGCCCGCCGGAGTAAGTTCCGCTCACAACCGTGTTGGCGGTGGCTGTCTCGATCGGGAAATTGTCCGATTCGTTCTGGCCAGGCACTTCCTGGCCGTCGACGTCGTCGAACCCGTAGCCTTCGTTGATGGTGGGGATTACCTCACCAGGCTGGAAAAACTGGTATTCGGCTCCTGGCATACTTCCAAGGCTTGACTCTGAGTAACGTACCGACTCATAGCCGTATTTTCCTATGCCTACACACATCCACTCTGTAACGAACTTTAGTCCGCCATCATTTTCATTCTGCCGAACATACTCAAAAAGCGATTCCTGGATCAAATCAGGGTATGAGCGGATTTGCCCGTAGATGTCTGGTTTTGCTTTGTAGACGCGCGCCGTATTCGTCTGACCGGTCAGGCTATTGTTTGGCGAGTCGATCGTGTTGCCGCCGGCATTAGCGATCGCCGGTTTGGGAGCCAGGAACGAGAAGACCGCGCCGACAACTTTGAAAATCGGGCTGAGAATGTCGCCAATGATACCCTTCGGCTGGTCGAATATCTGGATGCGGTCCAGTTCGCGCAGTTCAAATGCCAGTTCTTCATCGTCGCCTAACTTAACGCCGTTGCGGACGATGAGCAGATCGCGGTGAAAGGTAGCGTCATTGGCCGCCAGCCAGTCATAAAAAAGGGTGCCGTTTGGCACCCTGTAGCGTTCTTTTGGCGTTCCCGGGAAACGCTGGAGTTCAATCAACGCCATACGAAAAATACTCCACCTTTGTAAATGCCCGCTGAATGACCAGCAACGAGTCCATGCGTACGCTTCCGTTCTCGCCGCGCGAGTGCAGCGCCTGCCTGTTCAGTACCAGGCCAACATGTGCCGGTTGCGCGCCGCGGTACCCGACGAATATTCCGCCCTCAACAGGCTTGTCGACCGGGCGCCAGAAAACGACATCACCCTGATAGCATGTGAAGAAGTCCTCACCGGCTTCGTAGTCCGGCGTCTGGTGCAGTTCAATGCCGAGAACGTGCCGGTAATACAGCACGCACAAGCCCCAGCAGTCGACCCTATCGAACGAGCAGGCCCGGTTAGCCCACGGCACGCCGATCACCTTCCGAACAAAATCAGAGGTACTGCAGGCCGGTGTATTCCGTTGGGTCATAGAGCCTTCCGATGTTGTTGTTCAGCGGGTTAGTGACAGAAAGGGTTACCGATGCTGAATCGGCGTCGATGTCCACCGTCTTGACGTATAACTGCCAGGACTTAATCGGCACCGATACATCGCCGCTGTCGAAGATCTGCCGGGTGGCCGTGATAGCCGTCAGCCTGGCCGCCCCCTTCCACTGTTTCATTAGCGCTTTGATGTCCGACGACAGCCGCCCTAACTTCACGGTCGCGTCGATTACCGGCGTGCCGCTCTGCTGGCTTTCTTCGATTTCAAAACGCGCTGGCGTGAACGTCTGGCCGCCGAGCGTCTTCGGAAAGAACTGCTTATCGACAAGGCGGACGTAACCAAAAGACGGATGGTAGAACGTGATGGTGTCGTACAGTCCGCGCGTCGGGCGCTGCTGCTTATAAGCTCTGAATGTTGGCATTACGGCACTCTCGGCAGTGATTCCGGATCGCGCCCGTCCGGATAACCCGTAACAACGATATCGAGCCACGAATCCCACGGCGGAGGCAGTTCAACAATGATGTCGTCAAACTCGTCGTCAGCGTTGTACAGATGGTTGGCAATAACGGTTCCCGTCCAGGTCACTACTCCGCCGTCGATACTGGTTTGCACCGGCATCTGCGTGAAGTGAAGCTCCTGCAACTGGAGACCACTGCCGCCCAGATTGATATTCATCCTGAACCAGTTCAGGCCCCGGTTGAGATAGTTTGGGCTGCGTAGCCACTGCTGGAAAGCGCGCTCCTGCGCCAGAGTGAAGATCCACGTCAGTGACCAGGTCACTTTCAGGTCGTCGGTTTGATTCTCGAAGATTGCCGGGCCGACCGCTGGCTGATCGGTCTGGAAACCGGTATCGAGTGTCATGTTTTTGCTGGCCTTCTGCGCCAGCGGCAGCCAGTCGGGATAGTCGATAATTGGCATCAGCCCTGCCCTCTTGGCGTGCGTTTAACGTTCATGTTGCTGGTTATGGCGTTACTGATTGGCCCGCCGTTGTTCAGGTCAGCGACAATTACATCCACAGTCACTCCACCATTAGCATCCGTACCAGCCTGCGCATCGACCGAGGATGACGTGTAGTTCTGGATGTTGATTACCACCCCACCACCTCCACCGGCTGTCATTTCTTTATTGCTGATCACCCTGCCGTTGTCGCCCGGTATCATGTACTGCTTACCGGTACTGGCCTGGTAAATCTCCGGCTTCCCTCGCTCACCGACCTGATACATGCTTCCCGCTGACACAGGTCCGCCATTGTATCTGGCCCCAGCCAAAGCCAGCCCTTGAGCAAGCCCAACGGTAGATGCAATACCAGCCATCGCAGGCGCTGAGTTTGCGCCAAAGGATGCCAGGCTGGCCAGCGCTGCGGCTGGAGCCCATGCGGCCGCCGTCGTGGTAGCCATACCGACAGAAGCAGCGGTAGAAGCTGCGCCCAATGTCTGACCGATAATGAAGTTTTTGAGAGCCTCAACCCCAACCTGGACTAGCGCATTTACCACGCTATTCAGCATCGTGTTACCGAGTGAGCGCATAGCATCCTGAGCTGACATCGTTCCGGTGATCAGCCCGGTTAACGCATTAGATGCATTACCTGAAAACGCATCTACTGCACTTGTCAGCATGCTGTACCCCAGGCTCTGCTGGCTAAGAAGCTCCCATTGTGCAGCGGTTCTTTGCTGCTCATACTGCGTATCGGCAGCATTTTTAAGGGCTAATGCATTCTGGTGAGCTAATAACCCCTGCTGCTCGAACTGTTGGATAAGGGCCAGTTGCTGAGCGTGCTGATTAGCTAATTGCTGCACTGGATCAACCTGTGAAACTGCCTCTTGTTGAGGCGTCACGGCCTGCTGCGCGCGGATTTTTGCTAGGTTTGCCTGGTGAGTTGCCTCCAGTCGCTCGGATGTCTTATTGAACTGTTCCTGACTGATTTTCTTCGCAGCCAGAGCGGTATTCAGATCCTCAACATCCTGCTTATAGCTGGCGTTTTCTCGCGCTTCTGGGAGGAGTTTCTCTGCTGCGGCCTGCGCTTTCAGTGCGGTGGCCGTATCCCATTTTGCTGCAGCATACTTCCCAGCCAACTCAATGTCTTTTTGAGTTGCTGCAGCACCAAGAGATTGCTGGGCGGCAAGGATAGCCTGTTCTCTACTGAGTTCATTTGTTGAACCAGCCGCCAGCTCCGATTGTTTTTTCAGGTTAGCCAGCTTCTGAGCAACCGACTCAGCAGAAGACGCTGATTTTTTCCCCTGCTGCTCACTCTCTTGTTGAGATTTTTTTCTGGCTTCTTCTGACTTCTCTAAATCATAATTTTCAGCAGCCAGCCTGCCAGCTGCAGAGATTTGATTCTGATTGTCAGTGACCTTGGCAGCCTGCATCCTGGCTTTGGCTATCGCCCGCTCTCTCTCGTCCTGAATTTTAAGTAATTCATTCTGCTCTTCCAGAGTAGCGATAACTTTATCGCCCTCCTTGGTCGCGGGAGATATCTGCAGCGCTTTGGGGTCGAAGCTTTTTCCGGCCTGATTGGCTCGGTTTATTTCATCAGCCGTCTCCCCAAAGGCTTTCGCTACCGCACCCTGAACTTGCTCAAGAGACCAGGATTTTTCGATGAGTTGATCATGAACGCCCATCGCCGTAAGCATGTTGTTCGTGAGTGTGCGAGTCGCCTCAGACGCGGTTTCTTCTGTCCGGGATAATTTATCCTTTGCGGCCTCAAGATCTCGCGTCTTGCGAGCCAGTTCATCAGACACCTCCGCCTGTTGACGGGCGAAATCCGCACCTTGCCCCATAGATTCAGCAACTTCCTGCGCTGCCGGGGTAAAGTTCTGATATCTGTCTCTCAGCGAGTCAACTTCACTCTGCAGATCTGCTACATCCTCTTTCTGAGCTCGAATAGAATTATTGGCATCTGCAATAGCCCCACGCAGCTGCGTGTTCGACATTGCATTCATGGCGGCGTTGAGCTTATCCAGACCATCGGCGAAGGCGATAGCCTCCTCTTTTGCCTGTTGAGCTTTCTGCCAGAAATAGAAGATCGCTCCGGCTGCAAGCATAGCCGCACCAGCTGGACCCCCTATAAGAGCAAGTGCACCACGGGCCATTCCGATACCAATTGACGCTGCACGAGCAGCGGTCGCTGCGCGGGCAGATGCTGCAGCCTGGGCAGTTTCAGCCTCGGCAAGAGCAAGAGATGCGGTAGTAGCACGAGTTTTTGCGGCCACAAGAGCATCCATTGCCAGCATCTCTGCAGCGCTACCTTTTGCCACGTTATATTCAGCCTGGGCCAGCGCGAGAGACGAAAGAGCAGCCTCTTTATCAGCCAGAGCCTTACGCTGAGCAGAATTAGCAGCAACCAAAGCTGCTTGTGCCGCCTGACTCTCTGCAACAGCCTGCTGACGGGATGCTGCGATATCAGCGATTTTCGCTGAGGTAGCCATGGTCAGCGCACCGACATACCGCGCACCCATTACGCCGGCAACAATCGTGAGCGTAGTGCTGAGAACGTCCAGGTTTTCACTGAGAGAAATGACTGAATCACTGAATATTTTGACGCCAGTTTTTACAGTGGCATTCTCGCCAAAGAACTTCGTGATGTTGTTGTTGGCAATTTCAAGAGACTGGCTGATCGTGGCAGTAGTTTTAGCGAACTCCTGTCCAATTTTATCGCCCTGAGAAAGCAACCCATTCACGATCACATCAGTGGTTAACTTGCCCTCTGCAGCCATGTTTCTGAGCGCCCCAATGCTGACATTCATCGAGTCAGCAAGAGCAATCATGAGCCGGTTACCCTGCTCGTTCACAGAGTTAAATTCATCACCTCTTAAAGCTCCGGACGCCAGCCCCTGAGCAAGCTGAATGATTGCGTTGCTTGCCTCCTCGGCTGTTGACCCTGAGACCACGAAGCCCTGGTTAATAATGGTTGTCAACCTGGTAATGTCCTCAACACTGACACCATAACTCCGTGTTGATCGCTCGAGACGTGCATAGAGAGTGGCCGTGGCATCGAGACCTGAACGAGTCTTTTGAGAGATGTCAAAAACACGCTCTGTGACATCAGCCAGGGTCTCAAAAGGCGGTACGGAATCCCTGACGGCGTTTGCCAGTTTATTACTCAGGTCCTGCCATGCCTGGGCGTATGCGCCGACCTGCTGGACAGAAAGAGCGGCAATGAGCGCTTTCGCGACGCCAGTTAAGCTGGACATAGTGCCTTCAATCGAAGACAGGGATCGTTCAGTGCGGTTTAACCCCGCCTCAAGACGACCCATGCTACCGTTAAGACCATTTAACGCGGCATCGATATCCCGGCGTCCCTGAAGGATCCCGGCGGTGTCCATGTCAACTTCATAAACAATCGTTCCAGCGCTGACAGTACCAGCCATAATCTAATCTCCGGGCAATAAAAAACCCCGCCGTAGAGGGGTTGTTTTGGTGTGTTCTTTTTTACTTGGCCCGTTCCGCCAGGGCTAATCGCTTCGCTTTCTTCGCCATGTAATCATCGGCGATCGCATCGTACTCATCGCGAGTGAAGCCTTTCTGCTCTGGGTATTTTGCCGACAGAAGCATCTGAAATTCGGTCATCGTTAATTGAGAGGCTTCTTCGCGGATCATGCCAAAATGAGTACGCGCCGCGCTGATGTAGTCGAAGGCTTTAAATTCGTTTGTTCTCGCACCTGTTTCGTGGCGCTGCAGCTGGCGGACCTTAGCTTTGCCGACGACACCATGCTGCATAAGGTGCTGCGCCAGCACGATGATGTCGTTCTTCGGTATCTGTCCCGGTCGGTATACGACGCAATGCCGCCATCCCTTCCATTCGCCGATCATAGGCGTCAGGTCTTCCTCGCAGCACGCCTGAAGCACCAACATGCACGTTGATAAAAGCTTCTCAGCAGCGCGGTTGAATGATGGAGATAGCCATTCAGGAAATCCTCCCAGCGTGCCAGCGCAAACCTCAATTAGCTGAGCGACATCATTGCCGTGTATGGTGGCGTACGCCTGCACAATCTCTTCCGGAGTGCCGATCCTCGTCATAGCCTCGAATGAAGGCCGTAGCAGGTAATCTTTCCCGCCTTCGCGGCTGTCGCTGATGGAGAGTTCGCCAATATCGGTTAAAGCGGTCATAAGCCTTCCAGTAAACGGTCATTATCAAGGGCAGCACGCCGCCCTTTGTAATGTCCGTTAGGAAACGGTAACCGTATGCACGGCCACAAAATTGCCGTCTACAGTGTTGATGATGATCTGCGCGCTGCCGGTGGCGACACGCGTCACGGTAACGGTGTTGCCGGATGCGGTAGCCGTTGCCTTTGTCGCATCGGTAGTCGCTACAGTGAAGTCTTTGTTGGTTGCGCCTGTTGGTGCGATATTCACCGTGAAGGTACTGGTGCCGCCTGCAGTGCCAGTGCTGGTTGTCGGCGTTACCGTCACGCCAGTCACGGCAACCGCAGTGATTTCGTTCACTTCGATGGTGCTTGCGTCGCCGACTTTGAACTCGGTTGAGAACGTGACAATGTCGTTGGTACCACCGTCTGAACTCAGAGCCGTAATGTTCATGTAGCCGATGAATTCTACCGGACCGTAGTCCATGCGCACCCAGATACCAGGCTGGCGCTTAGCCTTCAGCTCATCAGCGAAATACTTGATGAACTTGCCAACACCGTACTGGTCCAGTTTGTCCTTCTTGCGCACTTCGCCTTCAAAGCTCAGGGTAAAATCACTGTTGGTGATGATGGTCTCGACATAGCCGCCTCCGTCATCCGCATCAGAGGTAACCGAGTTCGGGTTGAAGTCGAAGCCCTTAGACGTACCGGCAGCCAGCGCCATCCACTCAGATTCAAGTGGCTTGACGTCAGGGCAGCCATCGGCGACTTCCAGCACGACCGCACCGCCGAACAGGCGCTCGTTCGAGTTCTGGCAATTAGCCATGTGAAACTCCTCTTTGACGTATAAAAGAAAACCCGCCTGAGCGGGTTACTTGGTTGGGAATGGCTAGTCGCCAAACGTGCATGCAAATTGCAATCGGAAGACTATTCGCCCTTCTTCTGTTAGCACAGGGGGCGGGATTGCGCCCATGTTCTGGATGTAGCCGACACACTCGTCAGCCATGGGGTTGGCCTGGACGTAATCGACGATGCGCTGTACGGCATTGAGTGCGTCTTTGCGCTTATCTTTTGCGCCTACTACGTCGACCAGGACGTGATACTCAGAGCCGAGGTCTGTACGGATATTCGAGCCGCCGTTTGGCCTGAACACCATGATCGCTTTCGACAGGTCGCCGGGGTCATCGTACATCAGCTGCTGCACTGTGAAACCCGCAGTTATCCCGGCATCGACGAACATGTTTCTGACCCGCTCATGCATCATTGGTGTCATAGTGAAAGCTCCTTACGCACAACATCATCGATGGCAGAGCGCTCCTCTTCAAATCCAAGGGTGAGGAATTCTTTTTTAGCAGTTGAGCGACGGAACCTCTGCGGGTTGCCAGGGTCATGAACATAAACGGCATAGTTGGTCGAGTAACCAACCCTGCCTGTGATTACAGCTCCGTCAGTTACGATTTCGCGAAACTGGCTATTCAAAAGTGCTGAGGTATCGATCGGCGTGTAAAGTGCCGCTCTAGCCGCCCCAAGAATCATCGCAGACTGGAGCGCTCGAATGATTTTCCTACCCTGAATATCATTCAGAATTCTGTCAATATTGCGCTCAACACGTGCCGCGCCACGAACTTTGATCCCCATTGCTACACTCCCGTAATTATCGCCCAGTCATCTTCCAGGCCGTCGAGAGTATCGTTCCAGCGCGTTACATGGCGAACCTCATCGGCACCTGCCACGACCGGGTCTGTTTCTGTGCTGACGCCAATCAGGATGTAATCGCCCTCATCGGCCAGTGCGTAAGCCGTGAAAAAGGTGTTTTTGACCACAACCTCTTTACCGATTGACCCGAGCTTTGCAGACAGGCCGCCGATGTAGTCACACATGATGGTTTCAGGAGGTTCGTATGGGTCGACAGGATCGCCCCACTCGTCATTGCCACCTGCACCCTTGCGCCATATCGTGCACGGTTTGTTGTAAGACCATGAAGCAGTAGACGACATCAGCCCTCCTTCCAGCGCAGCACCTTCGCGCCAGTTGCCCGGATGCGCGGGCAGTTGATGAACCACTCGCCGTCCGATTTAACGTAACCGGTAGTTTCCCGACCGGTGTCGGTCATCACCCAGACGCGGGTGAATGAGCGTGGCAGGCCGTGCTTAACTGATTTGTACGTCATCAGCAGCCTCCGACCACCATGAACAACCCGACACTGTTACCAGCGCTGATTGGCAGCTCACTGGTGCATCCGCTTGTATCGAGCCGGGCCAGCGAGTCACGCAGCCAGGTAATGCTGTCGTCGCTGTAATCGAACGAGCGGGACGCGCCAGACGGCGCACCCTGCGATTTGATGCGGCGCGCGCCGGAAGACGTTGCCATAAGCGCGGCGGCATACATCAGGATCAGCTTCGCGGTGCACTCGTCATACCCGGCGCCATTGAGGCACGGGATAATCTTGTTCACCACGCAGAGGATCGGCGTAAGCAAGGTATCAGGTATGGCGTACCCCAACTCAGCGAGGAAGCCTTTAATTTCTTCTGGCGTAAGCGGGGTTGCCATGGTTATTTCGCCTTTTTCGATTTAGCGGTGTTGTCTGCCTGCTCTGCCTGCTCTGCCTGCTCTGCCTGCTCTGCCTGCTCTGCCTGCTCTGCCTGCTC
>NZ_JACASJ010000095.1:12332-19388 GCF_013391025.1 Enterobacter sp. SECR19-1250
TCTGCAGGTTTATCGTCAGCACCAGGAGTGGCAACTTCAAGTTCCTGCTCTTCAACTTCGCCAACGACCGAGACGCGGCCAGCGAAAGGAGGTGGCACATCAACCGCAACGAACTCATGACCCAAAGGCAGTTGCTGGAATACGCCGTTAATCGTTCCCCAGCAGCCAGTCTTCTCGACTTTTAACTTTTTCATGCTCTCTCCTGAAGAAAAGGGGCCGAAGCCCCTTAACCCTGTGCGTTGAACACTTTGGAACGACCGTTGAAATCGCGCTTAATCTGCAGACCGACAGCACTCCAGACCAGGGAGTTGTAGTTGTCGAACGGATTCTGGCGCGGGATCATGAAGGTGCCCACCGGCGCGGCAATGCGCGTTTTGATGTACTGCGAATTGCGCACGTACGCGATGAAGTGGTTACCCGTCAGCTTAAAGGTCTGGTTAACAGACTCAATACGGCCGTAGCGCAGGATGTACTCCAGCACGGTGCCTTCTTTGAAGCCGGCAGCGGAGGAATATGGTTTGCTCATGTTGCGCATGATGTCAGGCGACACCCACACCTTCACCTTCTCCTGCACGTAGTTATCGTCCAGAAGCTTAGCGAACGGTCCGGTGAAGAATGCGACCATCTGGTCAGGAGTGGCAGTGGTCAGGTCGATGTTCAGACCGGATGCGCTCAGATCCACTTGGTTGGTGTTGGCGTGGTTGGTAATACCTGCGCCGACATAGCCCTTCACCTTCACTTTCGCGTCACCTGAAAGCATGTAGTCGGCCATATCCTCGCGGATGGCTGCAACGTGCGCTTCCTGGTCATCTGCCATTGCGTCAAGGTTTTCGGACTGCATGCCGTTCCACTCACGCCATTCACGGCTGTATCCGGTGTTGAAGATCGGGATTGGGTCACCAGCTTCGTCGTAGATGACTTTATCCAGCTCTTCTGGCACGTGGCCCGTCAGTGAGCGATGAACCTTGCCAGCGTCACTGGAAACGCGGTACAGCGCCGCCGTCTTGCCGATAGAAATCGGCGTACCGAGACCGAGCAGATCATCCAGCAGACCGTTGCCTTCGTCATTACGGAAGACTCGGGTGGTGATGTTGTCCACTTCACGCCAGTAGTCTTTGGAGATCAGCGCGGCCTGGTTAACTTCCAGCGCGCCGCCGTACTGGGCAGCAATGGTTCCCTGGTTGATGTTGAAAGATTCACGCTGCATCAGCAGCTGATTCCATGCCTGCTTCACCTGATTGTGCTCGGTGATAAGCTTTTTGTTGAATACGATCATGCTCATGCGGTTGCTTTCCCTGATTTGCGAACTTTCACGAGCTGAGCTTCAGCGCCAACGGTGATTTTTTCGCGTGAATAAAAGAGGACCTGGTCGGTGGCTGGTGTGGCTGACTTGGCCAGCGTGCCGTCACCGGCAGAAACCAGACCTTCGTTTTCCAGCAACACTTCGCCTGCTTTGACCAGCATGTGGTAATCCACATCGTCTTCGCACATGATGGCCGCGCCGGTATCACCTGCAGGAACCGAGTCGCGAATGTCACCACCGCCGATATAGTTGTGCTGAAGAGCCAGAGCAACTCCTGCACCACCAGCGACATTGTGAACCGCCAGTTTCCCGGTGCTGTCGAGCATCACCAGTGAGCCGGGCTTCACGGCCGCCGCCATGATTGCTTCAATGACCTGCGGGTCATCCTTACGGGCCGGGCCCGCGATTACGGTATGGAAACGAGGTGCGAGAGCCATTATTCAGGTGCCTCCATGTTAAGGATTTCACTCTGAGCGCCATTCCCCTGGAATGCAGGGTTCAGACCGGTGCTGGTCTGGCACTGTGAGTACAGGTCGTTTAGCACGTCGCCAGCCAGCGAGTTGATCGCCGCTTCAGTCATGAACGAGAATTTCGCTTTAACCGCATCGCGCTTGGTTTTCAGGTCGCTTTCTGCGTTCGCCTGCAACTGAGATTTCAGCGTGCTGATTTCATCGGTAAGCGGCTTCAGTGCCAGATTCACTGCGGCAGTAATAGCGTCAGAGTTGATCTGAGCCTGGCTCGGGTCGCCGCCGCCATCTTTCTTCTGCATCTGCTGGTTGTAGGCATCCCAGACCTGATCGTCGGTCAGCCCCTCGGTTTTAACGCCTGCGGCATTGAGCGCGGCGATCATCTTCTCTTTCATCGGGTTTGTTTCTCCGTTGGTTTTGACTTCGTACTCAGTTGGTTTGCGCACGACTTCTACTGGATCACCGACGAGTTCAGCCTTGCCATCGTCGTCAATGAGGTACTTTTGCTGGAGGTATTTGCCGTTTTCCTCGTAAATGAAGCGATCAGGCCAGACGGCTTCCGGCCAGAAGTAATATGTTTCAGGCTTACCCTCGCTCATCTTGTTTCGCAGCGCCGCGCAGATTTCATCGAATGAGTAATTCGAGGCGTTGCTCAAATAAAACTTGGTTTTGTTCCACCAACCGTCTTTCATGCTGTTGGCGGCATCGATGAGGCTCGTCGCTTCAACATCGGCCTCCTGCCCGTCAGCGTTGACGAACATGCCGACGCCTTCATCCGGCGTCCCGGCGCCGGGCTCGTCGAGCAGGATCGCGATGTGGTCGAACTGCATGTTGTGAGCGACCCAGGAGTATTTCTTCTGCTTCGACTCACCTGCCTTTTGCTCTTTGTTCAGCAGCAGTCCGGTTGAGACATGAATCGGGTCGGCGTTGTTGCCGGAAATCATGTCGTCCAGGCGCTGAATAAGGCGTTTACCGTCAGGCTTGGTGTCTGCTACAGCCTTATTGACGTAAACGTCCATCACGACTTTGTCGTTTGCCTTGCTGACGTTCTGAGACCATGCCCCGGCGTAGTAATCGTTTACAGCCTGCGGGTCGTTGGCGCTGACGTATTTGCCGTTCACCATCGGGTGGCCGATCGGCATTAACTTGCGCTCCATCGTCTGGTAGCTGTTGTTAATCTCCTCCGCCGGGTACAGCCCGCCATTCATCACGATGTCATCGACGATCGGAACCGCACCACGAATGACGTAGTGTTCCTGGCCGTTGATGGTGGTCGTTGAGATGTTGGAGGCGTTGATGGCGAGGCTTTTTACATGAATACTTGAGAGCTTCATCTCCTCTCCTGATTTTGTTATGGCAACAAAAAAGTGCCGGTGTCAAGTCTTTCGTGTCCATCATGCAAGGCTTGAAACCGTATATGGGACAGTAGGTTAGCTCTTTTTCAGGCCACTTTGCAGAAGTTTGGCCGCTTGGGCTAGGAGCCACATAAGAGCGTTGGGAGAGAAGGCCGCATCGCACTGTGTCGTGCTGGATTGCCGAGAAACGGCGGGCCTGTTTCATCATCATAGCCCAAGCCGCTCTTGGTGGCATCCAGAACGAAGAACGCGCGGCCTTGGGCCGCGCGTTCGATGGATGCTGCTGGGCAGTGTTCGAGGCCATCATGTCGGCTTGGACGGCACGCTCCGCGTCGTGGTGCCCTTCCTGAATCCCCTATCCCCCGCCATGAACGCCTCCAGCATGTGTGGGATCAACTTCTCGGCATCGACCGCCTCGCCATACGTCTGCGCGTGCAGCGCGGCGTAGCGGTCGAGGTCGGCTTTCAGGCTGGCCGGGCAGGCAAAGGTCAGCTTGACGCTCTCGGTCTTGGGCAGCGGCCCAAGCCGCATTTTCTTGGCCGTGTTCATTGCGAAGCCCCCCGATTGAAGAACAGCGGCTGGTACGGCCGCAGCACCAGATCCCGGTTCACGATGACGCGAACTGGCAGGCCTGGCCTGATGGTCAGCGTCGGCTGAATGTCCATGTTGCGCCGGGTAATCTCCTGGCCGACCTGATTGATGCTGTCCTGGGCGCTGTCGCGCCCGACAATGACGATGCGGTTGCCATCCTGGCGGTTCTCGGGTGCGGCCAGTTCGGCACCTACTCCCAGCAGCGTTGTCAGCACCGCACCCGCGACGATGCGATCCCAGTGCCAGTCCACGTCATCCTCCAGGCCGGAGTAACCGGCCGGGTCGGTGCCGATGAGGTTGTCGAGCGTCAGCGAGGACGTATCGGGCAGGATGACCCGATTCCACACCACCTGCACGCGGCTCTGCCCGTGGCTGACCCGGCTGTTGTAGCGCCCGAGGATGCGCGATCCCTGCGGAATCAGTAGGAACTTGCCCGTGGCCGAGTCATAGACCGGCTCCGTCACCGTGCCGATCACGTCGCCCGGAAGATCGGACTTGATGCCCGTCACCAGTGCCCCAGCGATCACCGTTCCGGCCATGACCTGATACGGCGAGGCCGGCAGCGCCAGATGGCCGGAATTGCGGGTTTCCGTAGAACCGCTTTGCAGGAATGCCTCGTTCTGGTCTTGCCGACTCCGCGCAGCAGCAGGGGCGGCAAGCTGGGCTGCCGCCGAGGCCGGCCCAGCGGCGAGCGGATCGAAGGCGGCGAGCGTGCTGGTAGCGCCAGGAGTGCCCGATGCTGCCTGCGCCACCGTGGCGGCGGTTTGGCCCTGGCCGCCCGAGCGGAAGAACACCGACGAAGCCGCTGCGGCTTCCGCCTCCTTGCGTAATGCGTCGTTGGGATCGTGGCCGGGAGCCGAGTAAGCGGCCACGGCCGGCTGCTGCGAGTTCACGATGGCTGGGCCAAGATCGCCCGGCAGCGGCGGCCCCAGCTCGGGCACCTTCGGCGGCAGCTTCGAGTAATCGGCCGGCAGGCCGTCCAGCCCTTCGGACTTGCTCACGCGATCGACGTTGTAAAGCTCGGTCTGTTCGCCCGCGCCGCGCCGCTGCGGTTGCAGCGACCAGATCGTGGCCCCGAGCACGGCGACCGACAGGCCGCCGATGAGGACGGCCAGCGTGCGCCGGTTCAACCGGGTCACAGCACGCGGCTGGGCACGAAGCGCCACCGCCTCGGGCGCGACCTTGCCCGCCTGCGGCGTGGCGAGGTCGGGAGTGTCGTCCTGGCTCATCGTCAGTTCCTCCGTGCCACGCCATCCGTGCGCTCGATTCGCACCACGTCGCCCTTGTCGCCGCCCAGGCGCAGTTCCGCCGCGCCAAAGAGGCGATCCACGATGTAGTACGGCGAGCGGAAGCGGTAGTTCACTAGTTGTCCGTCACCTTCCGGCCCGATCACGAACAGCGGCGGAAGATCGCCTTGCGCGATGCCAGCGGGAAACTGGATATAGACCTTCGCGCCATCGTCGAAGGCGCGCAGCGGCTTCCACGGCGGATTACTGCCGCTGACCGCGTAGCGGAAGCGCAGGTTCTCCAGCGACAGGCCGCTATCGACCGGCGCGGCGGCGCTGGCCGCCTGCGCCTGGCGCTGCAAGGCCAGCATCCGGTCGCGCGGATACTCCCACGAGACTGACGCCATCCACGTCTTGTCCGTGGAAGTCAGCTCCAGCAAGTACGTCCTGCGGCTGGTGGTGATGACCAGATTGGTCTTGAGGCCCGAGCGGATGGGCTTCACCAGCACGTTGACGCGCAGGTCGGCACCGCTGCCGCTGGACGTGTCGCCCACGATCCAGCGCACGGTATCCCCGGCGGCCACCGTCACTAGCTCCTCGCCAGGTTGGAGCGACACCACGGTCACACGGCCCACGGCCGCATAGACCTGATACAGCGCGCCATCGGTGAAGGGCCACACCTGAATCGCGTTGACGTAGCCCTCGCGCGTAGGCGCGACACGGGCCTCGGCATTGGCGCGTGAAACGCGCACCTTCTCGTCGGCCGGCTCGGGCGTGGGCTTGGTGCCCTCGGCCTCGGGAACCGGCATCAACTGCGCTGGCATCGGCAGCACTTCGGGCACGGCCACGACTTCCACCGGCGCGAGCGGCTCCGGTAGCGGCTGGGCCTGCACCGGCTCATCGAGCGAGATGGTCGGCGGCGGCTTGCCCTGCGTGGCGCAGCCCGCGAGGGCCAGCAGGATCAGCGGCAAGGCGGATTTGCGGAAAACATCATTCATGGCTTTGCTCCTTCGGAAGAATCCAGTTCGCGGCTCCACGACAGGCCGTTGACGTAGATGCCAAGCGGGTTCTTGCGCAGGCGTTCTTCGGTGCGCGGCGGCTGGAGCACGATGGACACCACCGCCGTCCACCGCTCCAGGCCCGCTGCGGCGCCGTTGACGTAGCGCCGTTCCGTCCAGCGCACGTTGAAAGACGTGTCGCTGGCGCGCACGACGCTGGTGATCTGCACCGTCACCGACTCCTTGCCGATGCGTGCGAACGGATCGTTGACCCGCGCGTAGTCGTTGAGCACGGCCGCGCCCTTGTCGGTCGTGTAGTCGTAGGCGTCCAGCCAGTTTTGGCGGACGACGATGGGGTCGATGGACAGCGAGCGCACCAGCGTCACGAAGCGCGCGATGTGGTGCGCCGTCTGCGCATCGTTGGGCCGGTACGACGTGGCGGCTTCGCCTACGGCGCGCACCTGGCCTGCGTTGTCCACTTCCACGACGTAGGGCGTCACGATGGACTGCGCCGAGCGCCACACCAGGCCGCCGGCCATCAGCAGCGCTAGCATGAGGCAGCCGAAGGCCATGAATCGCCAGTTCTTGGCCTGGACGCGGGCCGAGCCGATACGGTCGTCCCACACCTGGCCAGCGGCTTGGTACGGCGTGGCAGGCTGCGGCGTGTCGGCGTAGCGCACCTGCGGTTTCTTGAATCGCATGGTCAGTTCTCCTTGTGAATTGCGTCAGTCGTCGGAGCCGCGCAGGCTCGGGCCTTGGCCGGAGCCGCCGCCATCGCCACCGCGCAGCGTGTGGGCGGTGGTGGTCGCGGCATGGGTGAGTTGCTGGCGGCGTTGCAGCCGCTTGGCCCAGGCGGGTTGCTCGGACGTCTGTGCAGCGGCAACGCCTGCGGGGGCTTCGCTGGCGGTTGCGGCTGACGTGCCAGCGTCGCCGTTCCAGCCCGCGCGGAACGGCGCGGCCATGCGCTGCCCGGCAGCGGAAGCGCGGGATGCGGCAGCGCGTCCGGCAGACTGCGCGCCGGTCTTGGCGACGTTGCCCAAGCCCGCCATCGCGCCCTTCGCGCCGCCGCCGGCGGCGGCGGAACCGGCCTGGAACGCCGACTTCGCGCTGCTGGCC
>NZ_JACASJ010000096.1:0-18723 GCF_013391025.1 Enterobacter sp. SECR19-1250
TAATCAGCGAGTCAGCTTGGGAAGAAATGACCTGCTTATTCGCACCTTCCCTAGTTTCTTGTCTGAACCCAAAACGCGTGGATAAGTCCAGGGAAGTAGCCCAGTATGGTCAGAAGGATATTCAGGATAAACGCCCAGCCCAGTCCCTTGCCAAGCAGTACGCCCAGCGGCGGGAGAATAATCGTAAAAACAACACGCCAAAAACCCATAAAGACTCCGTGCAAGCTAACCAATTGAAAATTATAAAAGAGACATCTCTAAGCGTAGCCAGTTTACGGGTAACTGCCATTCGGCTGGCACGCTTTTACCAGCCTTTACCCTCTTTACACTGGCTTAAATCCTTCTTTAAATGCTCTACTACATAAAACACGATCGTAAGGAAACACCATGTCTCTTCCTCTGATTACGCCACAGCAGGCAAACGCGCTTATTGATGACGGCGCAAAGCTGATTGATATTCGCGATCCTGACGAATATGCCCGCGAGCATATTCCCGCCGCACAGTCCGTGCCGCTGGACACCTTACCCGGCGCACTGAACGCCGGGGCGGGTGAAACGGTGATTTTTCACTGCCAGTCCGGGGCCAGAACATCAAACAATGCCGCACGTCTTGCCCAGGCGGCGTCGCCTGCTCAGGCCTTGGTGGTCGAGGGCGGTATTCAGGGCTGGAAACAGGCCGGACTGCCGACCGTAGAAGATAAATCCCAGCCGCTGCCGCTGATGCGTCAGGTGCAAATTGCTGCCGGGCTGCTGATTCTGTGCGGCGTGGTGCTGGGCTATACGCTCTCCAGCGGCTTCTTCCTGCTGAGCGGTTTTGTCGGGGCCGGGCTTCTGTTTGCTGGCCTGACCGGATTTTGCGGCATGGCAAGACTGCTCAAGGTGATGCCGTGGAACAGACATACCTCATAAGCAGTAATCGATGAACCCTGCTGTACCCGGCGTGTGACGTGGGCTACAGTGAAGATCGCTAAAACGATGAGGAGGTTCTATGTTTTCTGTCGGTGATTATGTGCAACCGCGTCAGGGCGGCCCGAAACTGAAAGTGCTCGAAGTGAATGGGGATAGCATTGTGGCCGTTCAGGCCAGCAATGAGCAGGGCGAGAAATATACCCTGAAAGCAGCGGATGTTGCGCTGTACACCGAAGACGGTGATTTTGGCGTCTGCTAAACAGACAACCGGGCGGAGTCTTCCGCCCGTCTCACGCATTAGATCAGAAAATCATCCAGTGATTTGCCGTTTTCCAGCGCATTGGCAATAGGCTTCGGCGTGCGGCCCTGACCGGTCCACGTTTTCTCTTCACCGTTCTGGTCAATAAAGCGATATTTTGCTTCACGCGGCTTACGTTTTTTCGCCGATTTACCCGCATGCGCCAGCTCTACACCCAGCAGATCGGACGGTGAAATACCATCGGCTTTCATCCGTTCCAGCAGAGCATTAATTTTTTCCTGCTGCTCAGCGCGCTGTTGCTCTAATTCCGCCTGCTCACTACGTTTCTCTTCAGCAACGACCCTGACTTTTTCCAGCATTTCCTCAAGAACGTCCAGGGATAATTCACGCGCCATGGCGCGCAGAGTTCGGATATTATTAAGATTCTGTAACATCAAAGACATATTATTTGAAAACCTTTTTTGTGGTGAGTCGTAAAATCAAAGCGAAGAATAATTCATTTCAAACATAATATCCACCCATCGACGCTTTTTGTCATTATTGTAAATATTTTTAAAGACACCGCTTATATTATCCGGATATCGCGTTGTCGCGCTGCTTTTAATAAACATTCATAACAACATAAACGGTCGGTTTTAAGGCAAATCGCAAGAGGGTACGCTGCGCGCTGCGTGTCGCACGGTCGCCGCCCACGCATCGCAAGCAACTTGTTGATTTTGCGCATCAAAAAACAGGACGTGAAAGAAAATAACGAAGCGAGCAAAAAACCATCATCTTTAGAGTATTTTGTGGAAAAAACGCGAGTAAATAAAAATTTAACACTAGTTGTTAGTTTAAAGCCAGAAGGATACGCTATACACGTCAACCAAACCAACCCAAATCACTAAGATCATTATTTTTGTGCGTCTCAAGGAGCTCAGCCATGTTCTCACCGCAATCTCGCCTGCGCCACGCGGTAGCGGATACTTTCGCGATGGTTGTCTACTGTTCCGTCGTGAACATGCTGATTGAAATATTCCTCTCCGGAATGACCTTCGAGCAGTCACTTTCTTCGCGTCTGGTAGCGATCCCGGTGAACATTATTATCGCCTGGCCTTACGGCTTATACCGTGATGCCGTAATGCGCTTCGCCCGCCGCATCAGCCCGTCTGGCTGGATGAAAAACCTGGCAGATGTGCTGGCCTATGTGACGTTTCAGTCGCCTGTGTATGTGGCGATCCTGTTGACGGTGGGGGCAGACTGGCATCAGATTGCCGCAGCGGTGAGCTCAAATATCGTGATTTCGATGTTGATGGGCGCGGTGTATGGCTATTTCCTCGACTACTGTCGCCGCCTGTTCAGGGTCAGCCAGTACAGCCAGGCAAAAGCCTGATATGAAGCGACTGGCATATGCCAGTCGCAGTATTATTGTGCGTCGCCAAACAGTCCCTTCAGAAACCGCTCCAGCGCCATACGCGAGCTAAAACCATGCGGAATACCATAATGCTCGTGCGTCTCGCCGCCTAAATAGAGCGGAAATTGCTGGTAGTGATCGCAGGTTTTAATATCCGAGGCAGGCTCAGCAAATGACAGACTTCTGTCTTTCAGCGTCGGGTGAATAATAAGAGCGGTACGCCCCATTCTGGCTTCACGATTCACGTAAACATAATTCTCGCCACGGCGATAGCCATACGCTTTTGGCGTCACTTCATCCATGGTGAATCCCGCTTTTTCAAGAACGCGCGCCACCTCATCCGGTCGTAAATACATATCTTTTCCTCGTTATCTTTTCCTGCCCGGCAACCTTACAGTATTCAGCATTAGCAGGGCTTTCAGAATATTCCATAAACGACCTGATGAGTCGTGACTCGCTTCAGATATTAAATTTCTGAACTAAACTAAACCGGAAGACAAAATTATGGAGGATCGTATGTTTAACAGACCGAACCAAAACGATATTAACGACGACGCTCAGGATATTCGTAATGATGTCAGCAGATTAGCGGACACGCTGGAGGAGGTGCTGAAATCCTGGGGCTCCGATGCGAAGGACGATGCGGAGGCCGCAAAACGTAAGGCTCAGTCTCTGCTGCGTGAAACACGCGCCCGGATGCATGGCCGCTCTCGTGCCACCCAGGCTGCCTGCGACATGGCAAGTTGCGCCACCACCTTCGTTCGTGAAAAACCGCTGTGTACCTTGGGTACGGTCGCGGCGGTGGGTATTTTTGTTGGCGCCCTGCTTAGCCT
This sequence comes from Enterobacter sp. SECR19-1250, assembly GCF_013391025.1. Classification (NCBI taxonomy): domain Bacteria; kingdom Pseudomonadati; phylum Pseudomonadota; class Gammaproteobacteria; order Enterobacterales; family Enterobacteriaceae; genus Enterobacter; species Enterobacter sp. SECR19-1250. The sequence goes on from NZ_JACASJ010000096.1 coordinate 3,395, forward strand.
GCGTAAGTAAGCACGCGTTATCAGCCCCGGTTGCCTCTGGCGCCGGGGCTTTTCTTTGCCTGAAAGCCTGAAAAACCCGTGCAGCCTGCCCTGCCCCGCTGTGCTCATCATTGGGGCGCCATCAATCTGAATTTCCCATATCTTGTATGGTTGAAACTTGGCACAACTACATCTAGTATTCCCTTTAGCAAGACACACACAACCTGACGCGATGCTTCGCGCCGTTCTCTCATTTTAAATGGAAATACGAATCATGAGCATTATTATTTACACTCGTAACGATTGTGTTCAGTGCCACGCGACCAAACGCGCTATGGAAAGCCGCGGGGTGGACTTTGAGATGGTGAATATCGATCTGGTGCCCGAGGCTGCCGATACCCTGCGTGCCCAAGGATTTCGCCAGTTGCCAGTGGTGGTGGCCGGGGAAACCAGCTGGTCTGGCTTTCGCCCGGACATGATTAACCGCCTCGCCGCGCAGGCCGCAAGGGCATGAGTGGGCTGGTCTACTTCTCCAGCAGCTCGGAAAACACGCTCCGCTTTATTGAGCGCGTCGGGCTGCCTGCGGTGCGCATTCCGCTCAACGAGCGGGAGCGTATTCAGGTAGACGACCCTTACATTCTGGTGGTTCCCAGCTATGGCGGCGGCGGTACGGCAGGTGCGGTACCGCGTCAGGTGATCCGCTTTCTCAACGATCCCCATAACCGCGCGCTTATTCGCGGCGTGATTGCGGCGGGCAATCGTAATTTCGGCGACGCCTTTGGTCGCGCCGGGGATGTCATCTCTCAAAAATGCGGCGTGCCGTATCTCTATCGCTTTGAACTGATGGGGACACAGCAGGACGTAGAGAACGTGCGTAAAGGAGTGAACGAATTTTGGCAACGACAACCGCAGAACGCGTAATGCAGGCGACACCGGACTACCACGCCCTAAACGCGATGCTTAACCTCTACGATCGCGAGGGGCGCATCCAGTTTGGTAAAGATCATGACGCCGTGGACGCCTTTTTTGCCGCCCACGTCCGTCCAAACAGCGTGACGTTCGCCAGCCAGGATGAGCGTCTCGACTACCTGGTCAACGAAGGGTATTACGAAGAACGCGTGCTCTCCCGTTACGACCACGCCTTTGTGGTCAGGTTATTTGAGCGGGCTCACGCCAGCGGTTTTCGGTTCCAGACGTTTCTGGGCGCCTGGAAGTATTACACCAGCTACACCCTGAAAACCTTTGACGGCAAACGCTACCTTGAAAGCTTTGAGGATCGCGTGGTGATGGTGGCGCTGACCCTGGCCCAGGGCGATGAAGCCCTGGCTGAACAGCTGACGGAAGAGATCCTCTCCGGGCGCTTCCAGCCGGCCACTCCGACCTTCCTTAACTGCGGCAAGGCCCAGCGCGGCGAGCTGGTCTCCTGTTTCCTGCTGCGCATAGAAGACAATATGGAGTCGATTGGCCGCGCGGTAAATTCGGCGCTGCAGCTGTCCAAACGCGGCGGCGGCGTGGCGTTTTTACTGTCTAACCTGCGTGAAGCGGGTGCGCCAATTAAGCGCATTGAGAACCAGTCGTCCGGCGTGATCCCGGTGATGAAGATGCTGGAAGATGCCTTCTCCTACGCCAACCAGCTTGGCGCGCGTCAGGGGGCCGGGGCGGTCTACCTGCACGCCCACCACCCGGACATTCTGCGTTTTCTGGATACCAAACGCGAAAACGCCGACGAAAAAATCCGTATCAAAACCCTGTCGCTCGGCGTGGTGATCCCGGATATCACCTTTAAGCTCGCCAAAGAGAATGCCGACATGGCGCTGTTCTCGCCGTATGACATCGAGCGAATTTACGGCAAAGCGTTTGGCGACGTGGCGATAAGCGAGCTTTACGACGAGCTGGTTGCCGACGATCGCATTCGCAAAAAATACATCAACGCCCGCGATTTCTTCCAGCGGCTTGCCGAAATTCAGTTTGAGTCCGGCTATCCGTACATCATGTACGAGGACACGGTAAACCGTGCGAACCCGATTGCCGGGCGCATCAACATGAGCAACCTCTGTTCGGAGATTTTGCAGGTCAACAGCGCGTCCACTTATGACGAGAATCTGGACTACGCCGACATCGGCAAAGATATCTCCTGCAACCTCGGGTCGCTGAATATTGCCCACACCATGGATTCACCCGATTTTGGCCGTACGGTCGACACGGCGGTTCGCGGCCTGACGGCAGTATCAGACATGAGTCATATCCGCAGCGTGCCGTCCATTGAGGCAGGCAACGCCGCGTCGCACGCCATTGGTCTGGGGCAGATGAACCTGCACGGCTATCTGGCGCGGGAAGGCATCGCCTACGGCAGCCCGGAAGGGCTGGATTTCACCAACCTCTATTTTTACACCATCACCTGGCATGCGCTGCACACCTCAATGATGCTGGCGCGCGAGCGCAACCAGCGCTTCGCGGGCTTTGAGCAGTCGCGATATGCCAGCGGGGAATATTTCAGTCAGTACCTGGAGAGCGACTGGCAGCCGAAAACGGAGAAAGTGCGCGCGTTGTTTGCCCGCGCCGGGATCGTTCTGCCCACGCGCGAAATGTGGCAGCAGCTGCGTGACGATGTGATGCGCCACGGCATCTATAACCAGAACCTGCAGGCGGTGCCGCCCACCGGCTCTATCTCCTATATCAATCACGCCACGTCGAGCATTCACCCGATTGTGTCGAAGATTGAGATCCGCAAGGAGGGCAAAACCGGGCGCGTCTACTACCCCGCCCCGTTTATGACCAATGAGAACCTGGCGCTGTATCAGGACGCGTATGAAATTGGCCCGGAAAAAATCATCGATACCTACGCCGAAGCAACCCGGCACGTGGATCAGGGCCTGTCGCTGACGCTCTTCTTCCCGGACACGGCCACCACGCGGGATATCAACAAAGCACAGATTTATGCCTGGAAGAAAGGCATTAAAACGCTCTATTACATTCGCCTGCGCCAGCTTGCGCTGGAAGGCACCGAAATCGAAGGCTGCGTGTCCTGCGCGCTGTAAGGAGAAAGGATGAAACTGTCACGCGTGAGTGCGATTAACTGGAACCACATTCAGGATGATAAGGACCTGGAGGTGTGGAACCGCCTGACCAGCAACTTCTGGCTGCCGGAAAAAGTGCCGCTTTCTAACGATATTCCGGCCTGGCAAACCCTGAGTCATGCCGAGCAGCAGCTGACAATTCGCGTCTTTACCGGTCTGACGCTGCTGGACACCATCCAGAATACCGTTGGCGCCCCCGCGCTGATGGCCGATGCGCTGACGCCGCACGAAGAGGCGGTGATGTCGAACATCAGCTTTATGGAAGCGGTGCACGCCCGCTCCTACAGTTCGATCTTCTCGACGCTGTGCCAGACCAAAGATGTGGATGCGGCCTACAGCTGGAGTGAAGAGAGCGAGTCACTGCAGCGCAAGGCCAACCTGGTGCTGGATTATTATCAGGCCGATGAGCCGCTGAAGAAGAAAATCGCCAGCGTGTTTCTGGAATCATTCCTCTTCTACTCTGGCTTCTGGCTGCCGATGTACTGGTCGAGCCGCGGCAAACTCACCAACACCGCCGATCTCATTCGCCTCATCATCCGGGATGAAGCGGTGCACGGGTATTACATCGGCTATAAGTACCAGAAAGGGCTGGAGAAAGTCAGTGATGCCAGACGCGAGGAGCTAAAAGGATTTGCCCTTGATTTGCTGATGGATCTCTATGATAACGAACTGAGCTATACCGAAGAGCTCTACGCCGGAACCGGCTGGGAAGAGGAGGTAAAAGCCTTCCTCTGTTACAACGCCAATAAGGCGCTGATGAACCTCGGCTACGAGGCGTTGTTCCCGCCGGAAATGGCCGACGTGAACCCGGCAATTCTGGCGGCGCTCTCCCCCAACGCTGATGAAAACCACGACTTCTTTTCCGGGTCCGGCTCATCGTATGTGATGGGCAAAGCGGTGGAAACAGAAGATGAGGACTGGGATTTTTAATGAGCGCCTTAACGTTCATTAATTAAATATAAATATTCCAATTTCCTTCCGGATATTTCACCTTCAGCTACACTGTCATCTCCACGACATATTCGCCTGAATCACTCCGATCCAGGCGAATTCTCCCGATGGCGCAGCAAAAAATTCACAAAAATTCAGATCGCGCTCAGCCCTTTACTCATGGGAAATTCAGCCGTTTCGCTTACTGCAAAATTCAACCCATAAGCAAACCCAGGGTTGCCTCAGAATCTGAGTATGTTAGGGTTATGCCCGTTAACAATTTACCATGGTAATCATATCGACATAAACAAATAACAGGACACTCTCTATTGCATGGCAATTAAATTAGAAGTGAAGAATCTTTATAAAATATTTGGCGAGCATCCGCAGCGCGCATTCAAATATATTGAAAAAGGCCTTTCGAAAGAGCAAATTCTGGAAAAAACCGGGCTATCGCTTGGCGTTAAAGACGCCAGTCTGGCCATTGAAGAAGGCGAGATTTTTGTCATCATGGGGTTATCCGGTTCGGGTAAATCCACTATGGTTCGCCTTCTCAATCGCCTGATTGAACCCACCCGTGGGCAGGTCCTGATTGATGGTGTAGACATTGCCCAAATATCAGATGCCGAACTCCGCGAGGTGCGCAGAAAAAAGATTGCGATGGTCTTCCAGTCGTTCGCCCTGATGCCGCATATGACGGTACTGGATAATACCGCCTTTGGTATGGAATTAGCGGGCGTTGCCGCCAGCGAACGTCAGGAAAAAGCGCTTGATGCATTGCGCCAGGTGGGGCTGGAAAATTATGCCCATGCGTATCCGGATGAGCTTTCCGGCGGCATGCGTCAGCGTGTAGGTTTAGCCCGCGCATTAGCCATTAATCCCGATATTTTATTAATGGATGAAGCCTTCTCGGCGCTTGATCCCTTAATTCGCACCGAGATGCAGGATGAGCTGGTAAAATTACAGGCCAGACACCAGCGCACCATTGTCTTTATTTCTCACGATCTTGATGAAGCCATGCGTATTGGCGACCGCATTGCCATTATGCAAAATGGCGAAGTGGTGCAGGTCGGTACACCGGATGAAATTCTGAATAATCCGGCAAATGATTATGTGCGGACCTTCTTCCGCGGCGTGGATATTAGCCAGGTGTTTAGCGCCAAAGATATTGCCCGTCGTACCCCGAACGGCATTATTCGTAAAACGCCAGGTTTCGGTCCGCGCTCTGCCCTTAAGCTTCTGCAGGACGAAGACCGTGAATACGGTTATCTGGTTGAACGCGGCAATAAATTTGTCGGCGTTGTCTCCATCGATTCTCTCAAAACCGCGCTCAGCGAAAACCAGGGAATTGATGCGGCGTTAATTGACGCTCCGCTTGCCGTGGATGCCGAAACGCCGCTCAGCGAGTTGCTCTCTCACGTCGGCCAGGCACCCTGTGCCGTGCCGGTTATTGGTGAAGAACAACAGTACGTCGGCATCATCTCAAAACGGATGTTGCTGCAGGCTTTAGATCGCGAGGGGGCAAACCATGGCTGATCAATCTAACCCGTGGGGCACCACAGAGGCAGCAGACAGCGCTGCGCAATCGGCCGATGCGTGGGGTTCCACGCCAGCACCGGCCGATGGCGGTGGCGCGGCAGACTGGCTCAATAATGCGCCAGCACCGGCACCAGAACATTTCAATATTATGGATCCGTTCCACAAAACGCTGATCCCCCTGGACAGCTGGGTAACGGAGGGGATCGACTGGGTGGTTACCCATTTCCGTCCCGTCTTCCAGGGGATCCGCGTTCCGGTGGATTACATCCTCAACGGCTTCCAGCAGCTGATGCTGGGCATGCCCGCGCCGGTGGCGATTGTGCTGTTCTCGCTGATCGCCTGGCAGTTTGGTAGCGCAGGCATGGGGATCGCCACGCTGATCTCGTTGATTGCGATTGGTGCCATTGGCGCGTGGTCGCAGGCGATGATCACCCTGGCACTGGTGCTGACCGCCCTGCTCTTCTGCATTGTCATTGGTTTGCCTACGGGGATCTGGCTGGCGCGCAGTCCACGGGCGGCGAAGATTGTTCGTCCGCTGCTGGATGCGATGCAAACCACGCCAGCGTTCGTTTATCTGGTGCCCATCGTGATGCTGTTCGGCATCGGCAACGTGCCGGGCGTAGTGGTGACCATTATCTTCGCCCTGCCGCCGATTATTCGTCTGACAATACTCGGGATTAACCAGGTGCCTGCGGATCTGATTGAGGCCTCCCGTTCGTTCGGTGCCAGCCCGCGGCAGATGCTGTTTAAAGTTCAGCTCCCGCTGGCAATGCCCACCATCATGGCGGGGGTTAACCAGACGCTGATGCTGGCGCTCTCGATGGTGGTGATCGCCTCGATGATTGCCGTTGGCGGGCTGGGTCAAATGGTATTGCGCGGTATTGGCCGCCTCGATATGGGGCTGGCGACCGTCGGCGGCGTGGGCATTGTGATCCTCGCAATTATTCTTGACCGCCTGACCCAGGCTGTCGGTCGTGATTCACGCAGTCGCGGCAACCGTCGCTGGTATACCACCGGCCCTGTCGGGTTACTCACCCGCCCATTCAGAAAATAAGGAACAACGATGCGACATAAGGTACTTTTTGCCACAGCGTTTGCCACCCTTGTCTCCACCAGCGCATTCGCCGCGGACCTGCCGGGTAAAGGCATTACCGTGCAGCCGGTGCAGAGCACCATTTCGGAAGAGAGCTTCCAGACGCTTATCGTCAGCCGCGCGCTGGAGAAGCTGGGTTATACGGTCAATACGCCGAGCGAAGTGGATTACAACGTCGGCTACACCTCGATTGCCTCCGGTGATGCGACCTTCACTGCCGTCAACTGGCAGCCGCTGCACGACGATATGTACGCCGCGGCTGGCGGTGATAAGAAGTTCTACCGTGAAGGCACCTTCGTGACCGGTGCGGCGCAGGGTTATCTGATCGACAAGAAAACAGCCGACCAGTACCACATCACCAATATTGAGCAGCTGAAAGATCCGAAGATCGCCAAACTGTTCGACACTAACGGCGACGGCAAAGCCGATATGATGGGCTGCTCGCCGGGCTGGGGTTGTGAAGCGGTGATTAACCACCAGAACAAAGCGTACGGTCTGGCGAAAACCGTCGACGTGAGCCACGGCAACTACTCAGCGATGATGGCCGACACCATCGCCCGCTTTAAAGAGGGCAAACCGGTGATTTATTACACCTGGACCCCGTACTGGGTGAGCGACGTGCTGAAGCCGGGTAAAGATGTGGTGTGGCTGCAGGTACCGTTCTCCTCCCTGCCGGGCGAGCAGAAAGATATCGATACCAAACTGCCGAACGGCATGAACTATGGCTTCCCGGTGAATACGATGCATATCGTCGCCAACAAAGCCTGGGCGGAGAAAAACCCGGCCGCCGCCAAACTGTTCTCGGTAATGAAGCTGCCGCTGGCGGACATCAACGCCCAGAATGCGATGATGCACGCGGGCAAATCGTCTGAGGCGGATGTGAAGGGCCACGTTGACGGCTGGATTAAAGCCCACCAGCAGCAGTTTGATGGCTGGGTGAAGGAAGCGCTTGAGGCGCAGAAGTAAGTTTTTCCCCTCACCCCGGTTCTCTTAATCGTTCCCTCTCCCTGTGGGAGAGGGTTAGGGTGAGGGCACCAGACCGCACCATCCCCTAAACCGCACAATCCATCACCCAACAATCCCCCATCCTTCACAATCATTGGTTATTATTGTTTCCGGAAAAATAATCACTTAACTAATGATTTCTGAAACCCATGACAAAAACATCTCAGGGGCTTAGCCCCGCGCTTATTCTTTTAATGTCCGTGGCAACGGGTCTGGCGGTCGCCAGTAACTACTACGCTCAACCTCTGCTCGATACCATCGCCCGGGCGTTTAACCTTTCTGCCAGCTCGGCAGGCTTTATTGTCACCGCCGCGCAGCTCGGCTATGCCGCCGGGCTGCTGTTCCTGGTGCCGCTCGGCGACATGTTTGAGCGCCGGATGCTGATTGTCTCCATGACCCTGCTGGCCGCAGGCGGCATGCTGATCACCGCCAGCAGCCACTCTTTAACAATGATGATTATCGGCACCGCGCTGACGGGTCTGTTCTCCGTGGTGGCGCAAATTCTGGTTCCACTGGCCGCCACCCTCGCCGCACCGGAAAAGCGCGGCAAAGTGGTGGGCACTATCATGAGCGGCCTGCTGCTGGGGATACTGCTGGCACGTACCGTAGCAGGTCTGCTGGCCAGCCTTGGCGGCTGGCGTACCGTCTACTGGGTGGCAAGCGTGCTGATGGTGGTGATGGCGCTCGCGCTCTGGCGCGGCTTGCCGAAGGTGAAGCAGGAAAATCACCTGAACTATCCTCAGCTTCTGGCCTCCGTGTTCAGCCTCTTTACCCGGGATAAACTCCTGCGCACCCGCGCGCTGCTGGGATGTTTCACCTTCGCCAACTTCAGCATCCTATAGACGTCGATGGCCTTTCTGCTGGCTGCACCGCCATTTAACTATTCCGAAGGGGTGATTGGTCTGTTTGGTCTGGCCGGTGCGGCGGGGGCGCTCGGCGCGCGTCCGGCAGGCGGGCTGGCCGATAAGGGCAAATCTCACATGACCACCAGCGCGGGACTGGTGCTGCTTCTGCTCTCCTGGGCGGCCATCTGGTACGGTCATACCTCCGTGCTGGCGCTGATCGTCGGCATTCTGGTGCTCGACCTCACCGTACAGGGCGTGCATATCACTAACCAGACCGTGATTTACCGCGTGAAGCCAGACGCGCGAAACCGTCTTACTGCCGGGTACATGACCAGCTACTTCATTGGTGGTGCTGCAGGCTCGTTAATTTCCGCCTCGGCGTGGCAGCATGGCGGGTGGACAGGCGTGTGCGCGACAGGAGCCGTTGTCGCCGCGCTAAACCTGGTAGTATGGTGGCGCGGATACCATCGTCAGGAAGCCATTCACTAAGTTTTACATAGCTTTGGGCCTCTTAGGGTGTAAAGGGGCCCCTCACTCTGTTAATGTAAACGTAATCATTTATCCCAGAAATTTTAATGTGGGTGACATATTTTCAAACGGCATGAATAGTTCAGACCCCTGTCCTCACATCCTCTCTTCCGCGGGTTCATCCCTCTCTCTTTCTGTGCTCACCGGGTCACGGACTTACCCGGCGCTTTCTGATAGTGACATTAGTTTGGCGGATTTAACCGCACAAATAATTCATTTACATTATTTGTCACTATCGTTACTATATCGGCTGTAATTAATGAGGTTATGCCCAAATGGATAGTTCGTTTACGCCCATTGAACAAATGCTTAAATTCCGCGCCAGTCGTCATGAGGACTTCCCGTATCAGGAAATCCTGCTGACCCGCCTGTGCATGCACATGCAGGGGAAACTGCTGGATAATCGTAATAAGATGCTGAAAGCTCAGGGGATTAATGAGACGTTATTTATGGCGTTGATTACGCTGGAGTCTCAGGAAAACCACAGTATTCAGCCGTCTGAGCTGAGCTGCGCGCTGGGTTCGTCCCGTACGAACGCCACCCGTATCGCTGATGAGCTGGAAAAGCGCGGCTGGATTGAACGCCGTGAAAGCGATAACGACCGCCGTTGCCTGCATCTGCAACTGACCGACAAAGGTCACCAATTCCTGCGTGAGGTCCTGCCACCTCAGCACAACTGCCTGCACAAACTCTGGTCTGTCCTCAGCACAAGCGAGCGCGACCAGCTTGAGCACATCACTCGCAAGCTGCTCACCCGTCTGGATCAGATGGATGAAGATGGCGCCATCCTTGAGGCGCTGCGCTAACGCGACGACACGCTCGAACATCCAGATTTAAAAAAAGAAAACTGACAGGCCAGCACGTGACACTGCTGGCCTTTCTGACAACAGGTCGGCTCAGCCGATGTGAAAATAAGAAGATCGTGGAGAACAACAATGAGCGCAAATGCGGAGAACACAACCCCGCAGCAACCGGCCAACAAGAAAGGCAAACGTAAGAGCGCCCTTCTTCTGTTGACCTTGCTCTTTATCATTATTGCCGTGGCATATGGGATCTATTGGTTTTTAGTATTGCGTCATGCAGAAGAGACAGACGACGCATACGTGGCAGGGAATCAGGTACAAATTATGGCGCAGGTGTCGGGCAGCGTGACGAAAGTCTGGGCTGACAATACCGACTTTGTGCAAAAAGGGGATGTGCTGGTCACGCTGGATCCGACCGACGCTCAACAGGCGTTTGAAAAAGCACAGACCGCGCTGGCCTCCAGCGTGCGTCAGACCCGTCAGCTGATGATCAACAGTAAGCAGCTGCAGGCCAACATCGACGTGCAGAAAACCGCACTCGCCCAGGCGCAGAGCGATTTGAACCGTCGCGTGCCGCTCGGTACCGCCAATCTGATTGGCCGTGAAGAGCTGCAGCACGCCCGCGATGCCGTTGCCAGCGCCCAGGCGCAGCTGGATGTGGCTATTCAGCAGTACAACGCTAACCAGGCGATGATTCTCGGTACCAGCCTTGAAAACCAGCCTGCGGTACAACAGGCGGCGACCGAAGTGCGTAACGCATGGCTTGCCCTGCAGCGTACCAAAATCGTCAGCCCGATGACCGGCTACGTCTCCCGTCGTTCCGTACAGCCAGGCGCGCAGATCAGCCCAACCACGCCGCTGATGGCGGTCGTGCCGGCGGACAATCTGTGGGTTGATGCGAACTTCAAAGAGACGCAGCTTGCCCATATGCGTATCGGCCAGACCGCAACTGTTATCAGCGACATTTACGGCGACGACGTGAAGTACACCGGTAAAGTGGTGGGTCTGGATATGGGTACCGGCAGCGCCTTCTCGCTGCTGCCTGCGCAAAACGCCACCGGTAACTGGATCAAAGTGGTGCAGCGTCTGCCTGTGCGTATCGAGCTTGATCCTAAACAGCTGGCAGACCATCCGCTGCGTATTGGCCTCTCCACGCTGGTAACGGTGGATACCGCTAACCGCGACGGCCAGATTCTGGCAAGCCAGGTACGTAGCACCCCGGCTTATGAAAGTAACGCCCGTGAAATTAGCCTCGATCCGGTCAACAAGCTGATCGATGACATCGTGAAGGCAAACGCCGGTTAATCCGAAGGTGAGCGTTATGCAACAGCAAAAGCCGCAAAAACCGCTGGAAGGCGCGCAGCTGGTCATTATGACCATTGCGCTGTCGCTGGCGACATTCATGCAGGTGCTGGACTCCACCATCGCAAACGTGGCAATCCCGACGATCGCCGGGAACCTTGGCTCGTCATTGAGCCAGGGAACCTGGGTCATTACCTCGTTCGGGGTGGCAAACGCCATTTCCATTCCGATTACCGGCTGGCTGGCGAAGCGCGTCGGTGAGGTGAAGTTGTTCCTGTGGTCAACGGTGGCGTTTGTGCTGGCCTCCTGGGCGTGCGGGATGTCCAGCAGCCTGACGATGCTGATTTTCTTCCGCGTCATCCAGGGGATTGTCGCCGGGCCGCTGATCCCCCTTTCGCAAAGTTTGCTGCTGAGTAACTACCCGCCTGCAAAACGCTCCGTCGCGCTGGCGCTGTGGTCAATGACCGTGATCGTCGCGCCTATCTGCGGACCGATTCTCGGCGGGTACATCAGCGATAACTACCACTGGGGCTGGATCTTCTTCATCAACGTTCCGATTGGAGCGGTTGTGGTTCTGATGACGTTGCAATCCCTGCGCGGTCGTGAGACCCGTACCGAACAGCGGCGAATCGACAGCATTGGTCTGGCGCTGCTGATCCTCGGTATCGGCAGTCTGCAGATCATGCTCGACCGGGGTAAGGAGCTGGACTGGTTCAACTCGCAGGAGATCATCATCCTGACCATTGTCGCGGTGGTGTCGCTGAGCTTCCTGATTGTCTGGGAGCTGACGGACGACAACCCGATAGTCGATCTCTCGCTGTTTAAGTCGCGAAATTTCACCATCGGCTGTCTGTGTATCAGCCTCGCCTATATGCTCTACTTCGGCGCGATTGTTCTGCTGCCGCAGCTGCTGCAGGAGGTGTATGGCTATACCGCGACCTGGGCGGGTCTGGCCTCTGCGCCTGTTGGGGTGATCCCGGTGCTGCTGTCGCCAATCATTGGCCGCTTTGCCCATAAGCTCGACATGCGCAGGCTGGTGACCTTCAGCTTCATTATGTATGCGGTGTGCTTCTACTGGCGTGCGTATACCTTTGAACCGGGGATGGACTTTGGCGCCTCTGCGTGGCCGCAGTTTATTCAGGGCTTCGCGGTAGCGTGCTTCTTTATGCCGCTGACCACCATCACGCTGTCTGGCTTACCGCCTGAGCGTCTGGCGGCCGCGTCGAGCCTGTCGAACTTTACCCGTACATTAGCGGGCTCCATCGGGACATCGATCACCACCACGCTGTGGACAAACCGGGAATCGATGCACCATGCGCAGCTGACCGAAGCGGTAAATCCGTACAACCCGAATGCGCAGCAGATGTATAGCCAGCTTCAGGGGATGGGCATGACGGAACAGCAGGCGTCCGGCTGGATTGCCCAGCAGATCACCAACCAGGGGCTGATTATCTCGGCTAACGAGATTTTCTGGATATCCGCGGGGATCTTCATCGTCCTGCTGGGGCTGGTGTGGTTTGCCAGACCGCCTTTTGGTGCCGGCGGTGGAGGGGGTGGCGCGCACTAGTCCTCTGCGTGAAATGCCCGGTGGCGCTTCGCTTACCGGGCCTACGATATGTGCACATCCGGCAAAACCCGCGCTGTTGTCCAAAACGCGACAGCAATTGTCACATCCGATAAAGCAGCGCTCCTGAAATCCATTCACGATAGTGAAAAGACAACAGGAGCGCATCATGCTGAACACACCCGCCGACAAGTACCAGCCTCATCCCGTTATTTCTCTTCCCGACCGTCGCTGGCCTGAGCAACGCATCACCCATGCCCCGCGCTGGCTCTCAACCGATTTACGTGATGGCAACCAGGCCCTGGCCGACCCCATGGACAGCACGCGCAAGCTTCAGTTCTGGGATCTGCTGTTAAGCTGCGGGTTTAAAGAGATTGAAGTTGCCTTTCCTTCTGCCTCGCAGACGGATTTCAACTTTGTTCGCCAGTTGATTGAAGAGAATCGCATCCCGGATGACGTCACAATTCAGGTATTAACCCAGGCACGAGAAGACCTGATCGTCCGGACCTTTGAATCGTTACGTGGCGCGAAACAGGCCACCGTCCATCTGTATAACGCCACCGCCCCGCTGTTTCGCCGCCTGGTGTTCGGCCTGGAGAAAGCGCAAATCGTTGAGCTGGCAACACGCTCCACGCGGCTTATCCGCACGCTGTGCGAAGAGAACCCGGAGACGCGCTGGCAGTACGAATACTCCCCGGAGACCTTCTGCTTTACCGAGCCGGAGTTTGCGCTGGAGATTTGTGAAGCGGTGGCGGAGATCTGGCAGCCCTGCGCCGAACGGCCCATGGTGATCAACTTACCGGCCACCGTGGAGGTCAGCACGCCAAACGTGTATGCCGATCAGATTGAGTATTTCTGCCGCCACTTTAGCCGTCGCGCCGATGTTTGCATCAGCGTTCATCCGCATAATGATCGCGGTACCGGCGTGGCCAGCGCGGAGCTGGCGGTGATGGCGGGTGCGGACCGTGTGGAAGGCTGTCTGTTTGGCAACGGCGAACGCACGGGCAACGTCTGCCTGGTAACGCTGGCGATGAATCTCTACAGCCAGGGGATCAGCCCGAATCTCAACTTTAGCGATATGAACCGGGTGGTAGAAGTGGTGGAAGCCTGCAACCAGCTTCCGGTACACCCGCGCCATCCGTGGGCGGGACGGCTGGCCTATACCGCCTTCTCGGGCTCGCATCAGGACGCCATCAAAAAAGGCTTTGATGCCCGCAAACCGGGCGAGCGCTGGGAGATGCCGTACCTGCCCGTCGATCCGCAGGATATCGGCTGCACGTATGAAGCGGTGATCAGGGTTAACAGCCAGTCCGGGAAAAGCGGCAGCGCCTGGCTCATCGAGCAGAATCATGGTCTGAAGTTGCCCCGCGCGTTGCAGCAGGATTTTAGCCAACATGTGCAGCAGGAGACCGATCGCCATGGTAAAGAGATGACGCAGCACGCCCTGTGGCAACTGTTTCGCAGCCGCTACGGGCTGGTCGCAGACCCACACTTTGCCCTGCAATCTTATCGCAGCGACAGTCAGCAGGACGGTCAGTTACGTTTGACGGCAAGCGTCGTGACGCAGGGCGCAACGCGCCAGCTTGAAGGCCAGGGCAACGGGCTGTTATCCGCGGCAGCCAGTGGGTTAAGCCGCTGGCTCAACACCCCGTTTGTGATTAAAGACTACCACGAACATACGCTGGGGGAGCGCAGCGACAGCCGCTCGGTGGCTTACATCCGCTGCCTGTTCCAGGACGGCAGCAGCCGTTGGGGAGTGGGCATTGACAGTGACGTGGCGCGCGCCTCGCTCCAGGCGCTGTTTAATGCGGTGAGCTGTCTTTGAAGTAATCGCTGGGTGATGTCCCCATCACCCGGCGAAACATCGCGGTAAAGGCGCTGTGGCTACCGTAGCCCAGATCCAGCGCTACGCGTAGCACGGGCTGCCCCTAAGCCAGCCGTTGCAACGCCTCCAGCAGGCGCGCCCTTCTCAACCACTCCGCGTAGCGTAAACCGGTCTGCTGTTGAAAATGACGGTTCAGTGTGCGCTCGCTCATGCCTGCGCAGCTCGCCGCCTCAGTACTGCTCCAGCTTTCACCGGGTGCCTGGCGGATCCGCTGGCAAAGCTGGCGTAACGGCTCGCTTTCTGGCTCCGGCAGATGAAACGGCAGCACTGGCATCAAACGGATCTCATCCAGAATCAGCTCATACACCCGCTCGTCGCGGCTCCCCGGCGATTAAGACTCATCAAGCAGCAGGGAAGCGAGGATCAGTTCGCGTAACAGCGACGAGATCTGCACGATCTGGCAGGTTGCAGGGAGATCGGCCCGCGCCAGCGGATCGATAAACAGGGTACGCGCCGCCACGTTGCCGGTGATGCGAAGCGAGTGTTGCGTTCCTGCTGGCAGCCAGACGCCACGGCCCGGCGGAACAACCCAACAGCCCGATGCGGTATCCACTCTTACCACCCCGCTCAGGGTGTGCAGCAGCTGGGCACAGTCGTGCTGGTGCCACGGCTCGCTGTCACCATGAAAGTAATCATGGGCAAACGGAACGAGGGGACGATGGGTAAAGGAGAAGGTAGACGTTGTGGTCATGGGTTAAACAACCCTCACCCTACCCTCTCCCGTCGGGCTGAGGGATCCCCATAAATAATGCCTGCACAGACGGCCCCCTCTCCCTTTG
>NZ_JACASJ010000097.1:0-18310 GCF_013391025.1 Enterobacter sp. SECR19-1250
GCACGACCTTGCCAAGGTCGGGGTCGCGAGTTCGAGTCTCGTTTCCCGCTCCAAATTCTTCTTGATATCAAAAATATCCACAGCGATAAGATTCGTTGGGGACGTTTTATATTACTTCCGAAATACTCTTGTAAACAGAGTTATCCACAGATTTTGGGTGTGGCCGAAACCGTGTAAAAAGTTAGCAGGGTGAATAGTATCTCTGTAACTTGCTGTATATTCTTGAGAAAATTTGATTTCAAAATGTTATTGAGATCACTTGACCTCATCTCCAGCCCTGATGCTGCTTGAGTTTATAATTTTATTCACAGGCTGTGAATAGTTCACGCATCCCGCGGAAGCCCTTTTTCTATCACTCTCACCAGGCGTTGTTTTTGCGGTGGTTGTACCTCAACCACGCAGGCATTTCGCTTCTCGATTTGCTGCGCAATCGCCCATTCTATGTGTTCGTCGAGAAGTGGGTGCTCACCTCTACGGCTCTCAAGCGCCCGGATATTCGCTTCATCCCACGGGGCATTTCCCAGCGCAACGGCGACATTACGCAGCCAGCGCAGATGGCCAATACGGCGAATGGCCGAACCTTCCGTCACTTTCAGGAACCAGGCTTCACTCCAGGCAAACAGTTCAATGAGCTGTGGCGCATGCAGCGCCTTACGCGGGCTAAAATCCTCTTCGTCCGTGAGTTGCGAGTAGCGGTTCCACGGGCAAATTAACTGACAGTCGTCGCAGCCGTAGATGCGATTGCCGATAAGCGGCCGGAATTCTTCAGGGATCGCCCCTTCCAGTTCGATGGTGAGGTAAGAGATGCAGCGTCGTGCATCCACCGTATAGGGCTCAACGATAGCGCTCGTCGGGCAGATAGTCATACAGGCTACGCAGCGCCCACAGCCTTCTTCTACCGGGCCGTCTACCGGCAGCGGTAAATCAATCAGCAGTTCACCAAGGAAAAAGAACGATCCTGCGTCGCGGCTCAGAATAAGTGAGTGCTTACCAGTCCAGCCAAGCCCGGCTTTTTCAGCGATAGGGCGCTCAAGAACAGGCGCGGAGTCGACAAACGGTCTAAAATTCAGCGAAACACAGTGCTGCTGAATAGTTTCGCCGAGTTTTTTTAGTCGGTTACGCAGAAGCTTATGGTAATCACGCCCCAGGGCATACCGGCTAACGTAACCGAGAGAGGGATTTTTTAACGTACGCGCAAAAGCCGCGTTGGCGGGAAGATAATTCATGCGTACGCTGATAACGCGTAACGTACCCGGCAACAGCTCGTGTGGACGGGCCCGCATCATGCCGTGACGCGCCATCCACTCCATTTCGCCGTGGTATTGTTTATCCAGCCAGGCCTGCAGTTTTGGCTCGCTGGCGGAGAGATCGGTGTCGGTGATCCCCACCTTCTGGAAGCCCAGTTCAGCACCCCACTGTTTTATTTTTTGCGCTAACTGATTGAGATCGAGGGGCTGTGACATGACGGACCATACTCTGAAGAAAAACCCCGCAAGTATACCACATTCCATCTGGCATGCGGATGACCTCAGACGCGCCGAAAAAGAGGCCGCAGACAGTCTTGGCATTACCCTTTATGAGCTCATGCAACGGGCGGGCGAGACGGCATTCAACATTGCCCGCAGTGCGTATCCGCAATCCGGCCACTGGCTCATTTTATGCGGACACGGCAATAACGGCGGCGATGGTTACGTTGTCGCCCGGCTGGCGGTCGCGGCAGGTCTCCGCGTTACGTTACTGGCGCTGGAGAGCGATAAGCCGCTGCCGGAAGAAGCCAGCGCCGCGCGGGAAGCCTGGCTGAATGCAGGCGGAGTGATTCATGCATCCGATATCGTCTGGCCAGAGGATGTTGATCTGATTGTTGATGGTCTGCTGGGCACCGGGTTACGTAGTGCGCCCCGTGATAACGTAGCCGCTCTGATTGCGCGCGCCAATGCCCATACCGCGCCGGTGGTGGCACTGGATATTCCCTCTGGTCTGTTGGCGGAAACCGGTGCGACGCCAGGAGCGGTGATCCAGGCCGCGCATACTGTCACGTTTATTGCCCTGAAGCCCGGGTTACTCACCGGGAAAGCGAGGGATGTGGTGGGCTCGTTGCACCATAACGCCCTGGGGCTGGAGAGCTGGCTTGCCGGGCAGGAGATACACCTTTCCCGCTTTGATGCTACTCAACTTAGCCACTGGCTGCCGCCGCGTCGGCCAACGTCGCACAAGGGAGACCACGGCAGGCTGGTCATCATTGGCGGCGATCACGGCACTGCTGGCGCAATCCGGATGACGGGGGAAGCTGCGTTGCGTAGCGGTGCGGGGCTGGTCCGGGTGCTGACGCGCAGTGAAAATATCCCGCCCATCATTACGGCCCGACCAGAGCTGATGGTGCATGAGCTTACGCAGCAGACCCTTGAAGAGAGTCTTGAGTGGGCGGATGTGGTGGTGATTGGCCCGGGACTCGGGCAACAGGCCTGGGGTAAGCAGGCTCTGCAAAAGGTCGAGAATTTTCGTAAACCGATGCTCTGGGATGCCGATGCGCTGAACCTTCTGGCAATCAACCCGGATAAGCGTCACAATCGCATCCTGACGCCACACCCCGGCGAAGCCGCGCGGCTGCTTAACTGCAGCGTGGCAGAAATTGAAAGCGATCGCTTACTTTCTGCTCGCCGTCTGGTAAAACGTTACGGAGGTGTTGCCGTTCTCAAAGGGGCGGGAACCGTCATCGCAAGCGATGAGGCACTGGGCATTATTGATGCCGGAAATGCGGGCATGGCGAGTGGCGGAATGGGCGATGTGCTTTCAGGCATCATCGGCGCATTGCTCGGGCAGAAACTTCCCCTTTATGATGCAGCCTGTGCCGGCTGCGTGGCTCACGGTGCGGCGGCTGACAGCCTGGCTGCACGGTATGGCACACGCGGTATGCTGGCCACCGATCTTTTTTGCACGCTGCGGCGTGTTGTTAACCCGGATGTGATTGACGTAGAAAATGACTAATCGAGCGATTCCTTTACCTGATGAACAAGCCACTTTAGAACTCGGCAAGCGCGTGGCGCAGGCCTGTCAGGGGGCGACTGTCATTTATCTTTATGGTGATTTAGGTGCGGGTAAAACCACCTTCAGCCGGGGTTTTTTGCAGGCGTTAGGCCATAACGGGAATGTGAAAAGCCCAACCTACACGCTGGTAGAACCGTACACTCTTGAAAATCTCATGGTGTATCACTTCGATTTATACCGACTTGCGGATCCTGAGGAGCTGGAATTTATGGGGATCCGTGATTATTTTGCCAATGATGCCATCTGCCTGGTGGAGTGGCCGCAACAAGGTGCGGGTGTGTTGCCTGACCCGGATGTCGAAATTCACTTAGATTACCAGGCACAAGGGCGTGAGGCGCGCATCAGTGCTGTTTCCTCATCAGGCAGTTCCTTACTGGCGCGTTTAGCCGGTTGAGCGTAGGGATGACGGGATGATAAATCGCGTTAAAGGTTGGTTATTGGCTGCCACAGTGCTGCTGTGCGCGCAGGCTGGTGCGGCAAGCCTCTCGGATATTCAGGTGTCGAACGGGGAGAGTCAGGCCCGGATCACGTTCAGTTTTATGGGCGACCCTGAATATGCTTTTTCTCAACCAGACAGCCGCAGCGTGGCGCTGGATATCAAACAGACGGGTGTGATCCAGGGGTTGCCCTTGCAGTTCAGCGGTAACAACCTGGTCAAAAGTATTCGTTCCGGTACGCCAAAAGACAGTCAGTCATTGCGCCTGGTGGTCGATCTGACCGAAAAGGGTAAAACGCGGGCGGTGAAGCAGCAAAACGGCGCGAATTATACGGTGGTCTTTACCATCAATGCCGATGCGCCACCGCCACCGCCGCCGGTTGTGGCGAAACGGGTGGAAGAGCCGGTTTATACCCCGCGCCCGTCTGAACCTGCGCGGAATCCGTTTAAAACCGACAACGATCGCATCACCGGCGTTACCAGCAGTAATACCGTGACGCGCCCGGCGGCCAGCGCGCGTCGTGTGGTCAGCGGTGATAAAGTGATTATCGCCATTGATGCCGGTCATGGCGGGCAGGATCCTGGTGCAATTGGTCCAGGTGGTACGCGCGAGAAAAACGTGACCATCGCCATTGCCCGTAAGCTACGGACGCTGTTGAACGATGACCCGATGTTTAAAGGCGTATTGACCCGTGACGGCGATTACTTTATCTCCGTGATGGGACGCTCAGACGTGGCGCGTAAACAAAATGCTAACTTCCTGGTCTCCATTCATGCGGATGCCGCGCCAAACCGTAACGCCACGGGGGCATCGGTGTGGGTGCTGTCAAACCGTCGGGCGAACAGTGAAATGGCTAACTGGCTTGAAGAGCATGAGAAGCAGTCCGAACTGTTGGGTGGGGCGGGCGATGTGCTGGCCAACAGCCAGTCTGACCCGTATCTCAGCCAGGCGGTGCTCGATTTACAGTTCGGTCATTCTCAGCGCGTCGGGTATGATGTCGCCACCAACGTACTGAATCAGCTGCAAGGCATCGGGGCATTGCATAAACGCCGTCCGGAGCATGCGAGCCTTGGGGTTCTGCGTTCGCCGGACATTCCATCGATCCTCGTGGAAACGGGCTTTATCAGTAATAACAGCGAAGAGCGTTTGCTGGGCAGCGACAGCTATCAGCAGCAAATTGCCGAAGCGATTTATAACGGTCTGCGTAAATATTTTGAGGCTCATCCGCTGCAGTCTGCGCCGCAGGGCGGTGCAGCCCAGACGGCCAGCGCCGTGCTGCCGGGTGAGATGACCGCGACCAACTAAGGAGAATTCATGCCGATTCAGGTTCTACCGCCGCAGCTTGCGAACCAAATCGCCGCCGGTGAGGTGGTGGAGCGCCCTGCGTCGGTGGTGAAGGAGCTGGTCGAAAACAGTCTTGATGCGGGAGCCACCCGCATCGATATTGATATCGAACGTGGTGGCGCAAAGCTGATTCGCATTCGGGATAACGGGTGCGGTATCAAAAAAGAGGAGCTGGCGCTGGCGCTGGCGCGTCACGCGACCAGTAAAATCGCCTCTCTGGACGACCTGGAAGCGATCATCAGCCTCGGGTTTCGCGGCGAGGCGCTGGCCAGTATCAGCTCGGTTTCCCGTTTAACGCTGACCTCCCGAACGGCCGAACAGCAGGAAGCCTGGCAGGCCTATGCCGAAGGGCGCGATATGGACGTCACGATTAAACCTGCGGCGCATCCTGTTGGCACGACGCTCGAAGTATTGGATCTCTTCTACAACACTCCCGCCCGCCGTAAGTTTATGCGCACCGAGAAGACCGAATTCGGTCATATCGATGAGATTATCCGCCGTATCGCGCTGGCGCGTTTCGATGTCACCATCAACCTCAGCCACAACGGCAAGGTGATGCGCCAGTACCGCGCAGTAGCGGAGGGCGGCCAGAAAGAGCGTCGTCTGGGGGCAATCTGCGGTACGCCGTTTCTGGAACAGGCGCTGGCCATTGAATGGCAGCACGGTGATTTGGCCTTACGCGGTTGGGTTGCCGACCCGAACGCCAGTAGCGCCGCCTTCGCGGAGATCCAGTATTGCTACGTAAACGGCCGCATGATGCGCGACCGTCTGATCAACCACGCCATTCGTCAGGCCTGTGAAGATAAGCTCGGCGCGGATCAGCAGCCTGCGTTTGTGCTTTATCTGGAAATCGACCCGCATCAGGTTGATGTTAACGTCCATCCTGCCAAGCATGAAGTTCGGTTCCATCAGTCGCGGCTGGTGCACGATTTCATCTATCAGGGCGTGCTGAGCGTTTTGCAGCAGCAGGTTGAACCCACGCTGCCGCTGGAAAAAGAAGAGCCCGCTCCGCGTCCAATACCGGAAAACCGTGTTGCGGCGGGGCGTAACCATTTTGCCGAGCCAGCTGTCGCGCGTGAACCGGAAGCGCCACGTTTCTCGTCGGCAGGAAGCGCGCCGCGACCCACCGGTGCGAACTATCCCAACGCTCAGCCCGGCTATCAAAAGCAGCAGGGGGCGTTGTACCGTAAACTGCTGGAAACTCCCGCAGTCACGCGTAAAGAGCACAGTGAGGTACAAGCGCCTTCGCTGGAAGGGCATAGTCAGAGCTTTGGCCGGGTACTGACGATTATTGCGCCGGATATGGCGTTACTCGAACGCGAGGGCAAGCTCATGCTCCTGGCCCTGCCGGTTGCAGAACGCTGGCTAAAACAGGTGCAGCTGACCCCGGGAGAAAACGCGGCTTGTGCGCAACCGCTTTTGATCCCGGTTCGACTAAAAATATCCACTGAAGAAACAAGGGTACTGCAGCGCGCAGAGGCCCAACTGGCGCAGATGGGGATTGAAATGGTACTGGAATCACAGCATGTGACAATTCGCGCAGTGCCTTTACCCTTACGCCAACAAAATTTACAAAACTTGATTCCTGAACTGATAGGCTACCTGGCGCAACAAACAACGTTTGATGCCGCCAACACCGCGCAGTGGATCGCCCGCCATTTGGCCAGCGAACATACGCCGTGGAGTATGGCACAGGCGATTAGCGTGCTGGCAGAGGTGGAACGCCTTTGCCCGCATCTGGTGAAAGCACCGCCGGGTGGATTATTACAACCTGTTGATTTACAAACGGCGATGACTGCCCTTAAAGATGATTGATGTCAGTAAGGCGAGCCTGCCTAAGGCGATTTTTTTGATGGGCCCTACGGCCTCCGGCAAAACGGCGTTAGCCATTGAGCTACGTAAAGTTTTGCCCGTAGAGTTGATTAGTGTCGATTCTGCCCTCATCTACCGAGGAATGGACATTGGCACGGCGAAGCCCGACGCAGCCGAACTGCGCGCGGCTCCGCATCGTTTGCTGGACATTCTCGACCCGGCGCAGGCCTACTCCGCAGCGGATTTCCGCCGCGATGCCTTAGCCGAGATGGCCGAGATAACGGCGGCGGGACGTATACCGCTGTTGGTTGGCGGCACCATGCTCTATTTCAAGGCGTTGCTGGAGGGGCTCTCTCCTCTGCCATCGGCGGACCCTGAAATAAGAGCAAAAATTGAACAGCAGGCGGCAGAGCAGGGATGGGACGTTTTGCATCAGCAACTGGCAGAGATTGACCCGGTTGCCGCAGCACGGATCCATCCAAATGATCCGCAAAGGCTTTCCCGGGCACTGGAAGTTTTTTTCATTTCGGGTAAAACTTTAACGGAACTGACGCAAACGTCAGGAGACGCTCTGCCGTATCAGGTGCATCAGTTCGCTATCGCCCCGGCGAGCCGTGAACTGCTCCATCAACGAATTGAGCAGCGTTTTCATCAGATGTTGGCTTCAGATTTTGAAGCAGAAGTGCGGGCGTTATTTGCCCGTGGAGATTTGCATACGGACATGCCTTCCGTTCGTTGTGTGGGATACCGCCAGATGTGGTCATATCTTGAAGGCGAGATTTCATATGATGAAATGGTTTATAGAGGTGTTTGCGCCACGAGACAGTTAGCGAAGCGCCAGATCACCTGGTTGCGCGGTTGGGAAGGGGTTCACTGGTTAGACAGCGAAAAACCGCAACAGGCGCTAAACGAAGTGATTGAGGTTATTGGTGATATCGCTCACTGAATGTGTACAATTGAGACGTATCGTGCGCAATTTTTCAGAATCGCAAGGTTCTAAGTACAAAACAAGCATATAAGGAAAAGATAGAATGGCTAAGGGGCAATCTTTACAAGATCCGTTCCTGAACGCATTGCGTCGGGAACGTGTTCCAGTTTCTATTTATTTGGTGAATGGTATTAAGCTGCAAGGTCAGATTGAGTCTTTCGATCAGTTCGTGATCCTGTTGAAAAACACGGTCAGCCAGATGGTCTACAAGCACGCTATTTCTACTGTTGTTCCGTCCCGTCCGGTATCTCATCACAGCAATAACGCTGGCGGCGGCACTGGTAGTAACTACCATCATGGCAGCAACTCGCAGGGTTCTTCTGCTCCTGCGCAGGACAGCGACGAGACCGAATAAGGTTTCGCACTGTTATCCACACGGGGAGCCAGGGATCCTGCGTTCCCCGCTGATATTTTTAGAGGGTTTTACGCTTGTTTGACCGTTATGATGCCGGTGAGCAGGCGGTGCTGGTACACATCTATTTTTCGCAAGACAAAGATATGGAAGACCTCCAGGAGTTTGAATCTCTGGTCTCTTCCGCCGGTGTCGAAGCAATGCAGGTGATTACCGGTAGCCGTAAAGCGCCGCACCCAAAGTATTTTGTTGGTGAAGGTAAAGCAGTAGAAATTGCGGATGCCGTAAAAGCAACCGGTGCGTCAGTCGTGTTGTTTGATCATGCGCTGTCTCCGGCTCAGGAGCGTAACCTGGAAGCGCTTTGCGAATGCCGTGTTATCGATCGCACGGGGTTGATTTTAGATATTTTTGCTCAGCGTGCACGTACCCACGAGGGTAAGCTGCAGGTTGAGCTGGCGCAGCTGCGCCATCTGGCCACGCGTCTTGTACGTGGCTGGACCCACCTTGAACGACAAAAAGGCGGGATTGGTTTGCGCGGTCCGGGTGAAACCCAGCTCGAAACCGACCGCCGTTTGCTGCGCGGCCGTATTACCCAGATCCTCTCTCGTCTGGAAAGAGTCGAGAAACAGCGTGAGCAGGGACGTCGGGCGCGTACGAAAGCCGACATCCCGACGGTGTCGCTGGTGGGGTATACCAACGCCGGTAAATCCACCCTGTTTAACCAGATTACCGAGGCCCAGGTCTATGCCGCAGACCAGCTGTTTGCGACCCTGGACCCAACGTTGCGTCGTATCGACGTGGCGGATGTGGGTGAAACCGTGCTGGCGGATACCGTAGGGTTTATCCGCCACCTGCCGCATGATCTGGTGGCCGCGTTTAAAGCCACCCTGCAGGAGACGCGTCAGGCGACCCTGCTGCTGCACGTGATTGATGCTGCAGATGTCCGCGTGCAGGAAAACATCGACGCGGTGAATGTGGTGCTCGAAGAGATCGAGGCCCACGAGATCCCAACGCTGTTGGTGATGAACAAGATCGACATGCTGGATGATTTTGAGCCGCGTATCGATCGTGATGAAGAGAACAAACCAATTCGGGTCTGGCTTTCCGCCCAGACCGGTATTGGCGTGCCACTGCTTTTCCAGGCTTTGACAGAACGTCTTTCCGGTGAGGTAGCCCAGCACACGCTGCGACTGCCACCACAGGAAGGCAGGCTGCGCAGCCGGTTTTATCAGCTTCAGGCGATAGAAAAAGAGTGGATGGAGGATGACGGCAGCGTGGGGATGCAGGTGCGTATGCCGATCGTTGACTGGCGTCGCCTCTGTAAACAAGAACCTGCGCTGGTCGACTATATCGTCTGATCGGAAAGGGGATGCCTGAATAATTCGCCCTTGCATAACAAATATGGAGCATATACATGGCGTGGAATCAGCCCGGTAATAACGGACAGGACCGCGACCCGTGGGGAAGCAGCAATAATCAAGGCGGCAACTCTGGGGGAAATGGCAACAAAGGTGGTCGCGATCAGGGGCCGCCGGATCTGGATGATATCTTCCGCAAGCTAAGCAAGAAGCTTGGTGGGCTTGGTGGAGGAAAAGGGTCTGGCTCGGGTGGCAATTCTACCCAGGGCCCGCGTCCGCAAATGGGTGGTCGCATCGTGGGCATTGTGGCCGCTGCCGTGGTCATCATCTGGGCAGCCAGCGGGTTCTACACCATTAAAGAAGCCGAGCGCGGCGTGGTCACCCGTTTTGGTAAGTTCAGCCATCTGGTTGAGCCGGGCCTGAACTGGAAACCGACCTTCATTGACGACGTCACTGCAGTGAACGTGGAGTCGGTGCGTGAGCTGGCCGCTTCCGGCGTGATGCTGACCTCTGATGAGAACGTAGTGCGCGTTGAGATGAACGTGCAATATCGTGTTACGGACCCAGAACGTTATCTGTTTAGCGTGACCAGTGCCGATGACAGCCTGCGTCAGGCGACCGACAGCGCCCTGCGTGGCGTGATCGGTAAATACACCATGGACCGCATTCTGACTGAAGGTCGTACCGTTATTCGTAGCGATACCCAGCGTGAGCTGGAAGAGACCATTCGTCCGTACAACATGGGTATCACCCTGCTGGACGTCAACTTCCAGGCTGCTCGTCCGCCGGAAGAGGTGAAAGCCGCGTTTGATGACGCGATTGCCGCGCGTGAGAACGAACAGCAGTACATCCGTGAAGCGGAAGCGTACGCCAACGAAGTTCAGCCACGTGCTAACGGTCAGGCGCAGCGTATTCTTGAAGAAGCACGCGCGTATAAGACCCAGACCATCCTGGAAGCGCAGGGTGAAGTGGCACGTTTCGCGAAAATCCTGCCGGAATATAAAGCGGCTCCGGAAATTACCCGCGAGCGTCTTTATATCGAAACCATGGAAAAAGTGCTGAGCCATACACGTAAAGTGCTGGTTAACGACAGCAAAGGTGGAAACCTGATGGTACTGCCGCTGGATCAGATGCTGAAAGGCGGTTCTGCACCGGCAGCAAAAGACAACAGCGGTGCGAATAACCTGCTGCGTCTGCCACCTGCATCGTCCGGTAGCTCCAGCGCAACAACCACGCCTTCTTCGAACGATGGTGACATTATGGACCAACGCCGTGCTAACGCGCAGCGTAACGACTACCAGCGTCAGGGGGAATAAGGATGCGTAAGTCAGTTATTGCGATCATCGTCATCGTACTGGTCGTACTTTATACCTCTATCTTTGTGGTGAAAGAGGGCGAGCGCGGGATTAAGTTCCAGTTCAGCAGCGTCGTCCGTGACAGTGACAAGCGTCCGGTGATTTATGAGCCGGGTCTGCACTTCAAGGTTCCTTTTATCCAGTCAGTGAAGACGCTTGATGCGCGTATCCAGACCATGGATAACCAGGCCGACCGTTTCGTGACCAAAGAGAAGAAAGACCTGATCGTTGACTCCTATATCAAGTGGCGTATCAGTGATTTCAGCCGTTACTTCCTGGCAACGGGCGGCGGTGATGTTTCTCAGGCGGAAGTGCTGTTGAAACGTAAATTCTCTGACCGTCTGCGTTCTGAGATTGGTCGTCTGGATGTGAAAGACATCGTGACCGACTCTCGTGGTCGTCTGACGCTGGAAGTGCGCGATGCGCTGAACTCCGGCACCGCGGGTACGGAAGACGAAGTTGAAACGCCAGCAGCGGACGATGCAATTGCTAAAGCGGCGGAACGTGTTCAGGCTGAAACCAATGGTAAAGTGCCTGTAATCAACCCGAACAGTATGGCTGCGCTGGGTATCGAAGTGGTGGATGTGCGTATTAAGCAGATCAACCTGCCGGCGGAAGTGTCTGAGGCGATCTACAACCGTATGCGCGCCGAGCGTGAAGCGGTAGCCCGTCGTCACCGTTCACAGGGTCAGGAAGAAGCGGAAAAACTGCGTGCGGCCGCGGATTACGAAGTGACCAAGACGCTGGCGGAATCTGAGCGTCAGGGCCGTATCCTGCGTGGTGAAGGTGATGCGGAAGCCGCGAAACTGTTCGCCGATGCGTTTAGCCAGGATCCAGACTTCTATGCCTTTATCCGTAGCCTGCGTGCTTACGAGAATAGCTTCCAGAGCAACCAGGATGTGATGGTGCTCAGCCCGGACAGCGATTTCTTCCGTTATATGAAGACGCCGACTAACGCAACGCGATAAACTCAGTCTCGTTTGAGTATTCAAACCACCGCTCTTAACGGAGCGGTGGTTTTCTTTTATAAGGATTAAAAATGAATTCAACGATCTGGCTGGCACTGGCGCTGGTTTTAGTCCTGGAAGGCCTGGGCCCGATGCTCTATCCGCGCGCCTGGCGTCGCATGATCGCCACCCTGAGCCAGTTGCCGGATAATATTTTGCGCCGATTCGGCGGCGGTCTTGTGGTTGCTGGTATTGTTATCTACTACATGTTGAGGAAAACGATTGGCTGATCAAAAAGTGATCGGTTTTGGCATATTTTGGGGTCAAAAAGTGCTGTATATCTGAAAAAGCGATGGTAGAATCCATTTTTAAGCAAACGGTGATTTTGAAAAAAATGGGTAACAACGTCGTCGTACTGGGCACCCAATGGGGTGACGAAGGTAAAGGGAAGATTGTTGATCTTCTGACTGAACGGGCTAAATATGTTGTACGCTACCAGGGCGGTCACAACGCAGGCCATACTCTCGTAATCAACGGTGAAAAAACCGTCCTCCATCTTATTCCATCAGGCATTCTCCGCGAAAACGTCACCAGCATCATCGGCAACGGCGTAGTGCTGTCTCCGGCTGCGCTGATGAAAGAGATGAAAGGTCTGGAAGACCGTGGTATCCCGGTTCGCGAGCGTCTGCTGCTCTCCGAAGCCTGCCCACTGATCCTTGATTATCACGTGGCGCTGGACGTTGCGCGTGAAAAAGCGCGTGGCGCGAAAGCGATCGGCACCACCGGTCGTGGTATCGGCCCGGCTTATGAAGACAAAGTGGCTCGTCGCGGTCTGCGCGTGGGCGACCTGTTCGATAAAGCCACCTTCGCTGAAAAACTGAAAGAAGTGATGGAATATCACAACTTCCAGCTGGTGAACTTCTACAAAGCAGACGCTGTTGACTACCAGAAAGTGCTGGATGATGTCATGGCGATTGCAGACATTCTGACCGGCATGGTAGTTGATGTGTCCGATCTGCTGGACCAGGCGCGCAAGCGTGGCGATTTCGTCATGTTCGAAGGTGCGCAGGGTACGCTGCTGGATATCGACCACGGTACCTATCCGTACGTAACCTCCTCTAACACCACCGCAGGTGGCGTGGCGACCGGCTCTGGCCTGGGTCCACGTTATGTGGATTACGTTCTGGGCATCATCAAAGCGTACTCCACTCGCGTAGGTGCGGGTCCATTCCCGACCGAGCTGTTTGATGAAACCGGCGAGTTCCTGTGCAAGCAAGGTAACGAGTTTGGCGCGACCACCGGTCGTCGTCGTCGTACCGGCTGGCTGGATGCAGTGGCTGTGCGTCGTGCAGTGCAGATCAACTCCCTGTCTGGCTTCTGCCTGACCAAACTGGACGTCCTGGACGGCCTGAAAGAGGTGAAAATCTGCGTCGGCTACCGCATGCCAGATGGCCGTGAAGTGACCACCACTCCGCTGGCTGCTGACGACTGGGAAGGTATCGAGCCAATCTACGAAACCATGCCAGGCTGGTCTGAGACCACTTTCGGTGTGAAAGAGCGTAGCGGCCTGCCACAGGCAGCGCTGGATTACATCAAGCGCATTGAAGAACTGACCGAAGTGCCGATCGACATTATCTCTACCGGCCCGGATCGTACTGAAACGATGATTCTGCGCGACCCGTTCGACGCATAATCTTCGTGACTGCTGGCCTGCGGGGAAACCCGTAGGCCGGATAAGCGTAGCGCCATCCGGCGACCGCTCCTGGATATCCGCTTTTTCGCCCCGTCTGTCAAATAAATTAGCCCCTAACTATCTGGCTGGTTTATCATCATTAATGAATATCTCTGCGGTTTTACCGCGTTTTCCCTTTTTTCCTGAGGTTGATGTGCAGTTAACAAGTTTCACCGATTACGGCTTACGCGCGCTAATCTACATGGCGTCGTTACCCGATGGGAAAATGACCAGTATCTCTGAAGTGACAGAGGTCTACGGCGTGTCCCGTAATCATATGGTCAAAATAATCAATCAACTTAGTCGTGCCGGATACGTTGCTGCCGTCCGCGGGAAAAATGGTGGGATCCGTCTCGGTAAACCGGCGCAAAGTATTCGTATTGGGGATGTGGTGCGTGAACTGGAGCCTTTGTCTCTGGTGAACTGCAGCAGTGAGTTCTGCCACATTACACCCGCTTGTCGCCTGAAACAGGCGCTTTCTCTGGCCGTGCAAAGTTTTCTCAAGGAACTGGATAACTACACGCTGGCCGATTTGGTTGAAGAGAATCAACCGCTTTATAAATTATTGCTGGTGGAATGAAGAAAATTCCCACCGGAGCTGACAACGGAGGAACCGATATGTCACATGATCCTTTCCAGGAACGCGAAGCTGAAAAATACGCGAATCCTATCCCCAGCCGCGAGTTCATCATTGAACACTTAACAAAACGCGAAAAACCCGCCAATCGTGAAGAACTTGCTGTTGAATTAAACATTGAAGGTGAAGAGCAAACTGAAGCCCTTCGCCGCCGCCTGCGCGCCATGGAGCGCGACGGGCAACTGGTCTTTACCCGTCGCCAGTGCTATGCGCTGCCAGAACGCCTCGACCTGTTGAAAGGGACCGTCATTGGTCACCGCGACGGTTACGGTTTTTTGCGCGTAGAGGGCCGCAAAGACGACCTCTATCTCTCATCCGAACAGATGAAAATGTGTATTCACGGCGACCAGATCCTGGCGCAGCCGCTGGGTGCCGATCGTAAAGGCCGTCGCGAAGCACGCGTGGTTCGCGTGCTGGTGCCAAAAACCAGCCAGATCGTTGGCCGCTACTTTACCGATGCCGGTGTAGGCTTTGTGGTACCGGATGACAGCCGTCTGAGCTTCGATATCCTGATCCCGCCTGAAGAGGTGATGGGCGCGCGCATGGGCTTTGTGGTAGTAGTGGAGCTTACCCAACGTCCAACGCGTCGCACCAAAGCGGTAGGTAAAATCGTCGAAGTGCTGGGCGATAACATGGGTACCGGCATGGCTGTTGATATGGCCCTGCGTACACATGAGATCCCCTACATCTGGCCAAAAGCGGTTGAAGAGCAGATTGTGGGCCTGAAGGAAGAGGTTCCGGAAGAGTCCAAAGCGGGACGCGTGGATCTCCGCAGTTTGCCGCTGGTCACCATTGATGGAGAAGATGCCCGCGACTTTGATGACGCCGTATACTGCGAGAAAAAACGCGGTGGCGGCTGGCGTCTGTGGGTTGCTATCGCCGACGTGAGCTATTACGTTCGTCCCCATACGCCGCTCGATAACGAAGCGCGCAGCCGTGGTACGTCGGTTTACTTCCCGTCTCAGGTGGTACCGATGCTGCCGGAAGTGCTCTCCAACGGCCTCTGTTCCCTGAACCCGCAGGTTGATCGCCTGTGTATGGTTTGCGAGATGACCATCTCCAGTAAAGGTCGCTTAACCGGTTATAAATTCTACGAAGCGGTAATGAGCTCCCATGCGCGTCTGACCTATACCAAGGTCTGGCATATGCTGCAGGGCGATCAGGACCTGCGTGAACAGTATGCGCCGCTGGTGAAGCACATCGAAGAGTTGCATAACCTCTACAAAACGCTGGATCAGGCGCGTGAAGAGCGCGGTGGGATCTCGTTTGAGAGCGAAGAGGCGAAGTTCATTTTCAACGCTGAACGCCGCATTGAGCGTATTGAACAGACCCAGCGTAACGATGCGCATAAGCTGATCGAAGAGTGTATGATCCTGGCGAACATCTCGGCGGCCCGTTTTGTCGAGAAAGCTAAAGAGCCGGCGCTGTTCCGTATCCACGATAAACCGTCGACGGAAGCCATTACCGCGTTCCGCTCCGTACTGGCTGAACTCGGTCTGGAGCTGCCTGGCGGTAACAAGCCAGAGCCGCGCGATTATGCCGAGCTGCTGGAATCCATTGGCGATCGTCCGGATGCAGAAATGCTGCAGACCATGCTGCTGCGCTCCATGAAGCAGGCGATTTACGACCCGGAAAACCGGGGTCACTTCGGTCTGGCGCTGCAGTCTTACGCGCACTTTACGTCGCCGATCCGCCGTTATCCGGACCTGTCTTTGCACCGTGCGATCAAGTATCTGCTGGCGCAGGAGCAGGGCCATAAAGGGAACACGACTGAAACCGGCGGGTACCACTATTCAATGGAAGAGATGCTGCAGCTTGGCCAGCACTGTTCCATGGCCGAACGCCGTGCCGATGAAGCGACGCGCGAAGTCTCTGACTGGCTGAAATGCGACTTTATGCTGGATCAGGTCGGTAACATTTTCAAAGGTGTTATCGCCAGCGTGACCGGGTTTGGTTTCTTTGTTCGCCTTGACGAGCTGTTTATCGACGGTCTGGTGCATGTCTCCAGCCTCGATAACGACTATTATCGTTTCGACCAGGTTGGACAGCGCCTGATTGGTGAGTCGGGTGGACAGACCTATCGCCTTGGCGACCGGGTGGAAGTCAAAGTCGAAGCCGTCAACATGGACGAGCGTAAGATTGACTTCAGTCTGATCTCCAGCGAGCGCGCGCCGCGCAACGTAGGTAAAACCGCGCGTGAGAAGGCGAAAAAAGGCGGTAACGGCAACGCGAGCGGCAAACGTCGTCAGGCGGGTAAGAAAGTGAACTTCGAGCCAGACAGCGCCTTCCGCGGTGAGAAAAAGCAGAAGCCAAAAGCGGCGAAGAAAGAGGCTCGCAAGGCGAAAAAGCCGTCCGCGAAAACACAGAAAATTGCTGCTGCGACCAAAGCGAAGCGCGCAGCGAAGAAACAGCAGGCGGAGTAAATTCTCCCCTCACCCTGACCCTCTCCCCACTGGGGAGAGGGGGAAATACCTATTATGAGAATCATCAATGAGTGAAATGATTTACGGCATCCACGCGGTGCAGGCCCTGCTGGAGCGCGCACCGGAGCGTTTTCAGGAAGTGTTCATTCTGAAAGGGCGTGAAGACAAACGTCTGATGCCGCTGATCCACGCGCTGGAGGCGCAGGGCGTGGTGATCCAGCTGGCCAACCGCCAGTTCCTGGATGAGAAAAGTGAAGGCGCGGTTCACCAGGGGATTATTGCCCGCGTGAAGCCAGGCCGTCAGTATCAGGAAAACGATCTGCCGGATTTGATCGCCGCACTGGATAACCCGTTCTTCCTGATCCTTGATGGTGTGACCGATCCGCACAACCTCGGCGCGTGCCTGCGCAGCGCCGATGCGGCGGGCGTGCACGCGGTGATCGTACCGAAAGATCGTTCTGCACAACTGAACGCAACGGCGAAGAAAGTGGCCTGCGGTGCAGCGGAAAACGTTCCGCTGATCCGCGTCACCAACCTGGCGCGCACCATGCGTATGCTGCAGGAAGAGAATATCTGGATCGTCGGTACCGCCGGTGAAGCGGATCATACTCTGTATCAGAGCAAAATGACCGGCCGTCTGGCGCTGGTAATGGGTGCGGAAGGTGAAGGCATGCGTCGCCTGACGCGTGAGCACTGCGACGAGCTGATCAGCATCCCGATGGCGGGCAGCGTGTCGTCCCTGAACGTTTCTGTTGCAACGGGTATTTGCCTGTTTGAAGCGGTACGTCAGCGTAGTTGATTATTAAATTATAAAAAAGCCACCCAATTTTGGGTGGCTTTTTTTATGTCCTGGTTGGTAATATAATGAATGGAACTCTTTCGGCTGTTCTATATCAAAAAAACTAACACATGGATGAATTTATGAGATGGTCTCTATCATCGCTTGCTGATGAATTATTGCATCGGAGCGATATTAATATTGATTTAAAAAATAACAATGACGTTCTTATGGTAAAAATGAATGATTATGGAGATTTACCATTAAATATTTTTATTACACCCAAGCAAATTATCATTGATACCTATATTTGTCCTGCCAACATCATCAAACGCCAGGCTGATTTCAATCTCTTTTTATTACGTAATCAAAAAATCCTGCCCTTATCTTCTGTCGGGCTTTCTCTGATCCAGCATGAAGAATATTATGTTGCTTTTGGGGCGTTATCAATAAGTTCATCTCTTGAAGATATTATTCTGGAATTGACAACTCTTGCGGAGAATGCATTGGATCTGGCTGAGCTCACCGAAGAATTTTTAAATTGATGGATAAGGGAAATATATGGGTATCTTAAAAAATCTTTTTACGTTAGGTAAATCGTTACTTAACCAGACTGATGAAGCGATAAAAGAAGCGCAGGGAGTACGGATGCTGGAGCAGCACATTCGTGATGCAAAAGTAGAGTTCGATAAAGCAGGCAAATCACGTGTTGATCTGCTTGCCCGGGTAAAGCTCAGCAATGACAAGATTGCCGAACTGAATGAGCGTAAACAACACCTTGAGTCACGTGCTATTGAAGCGATGAGTAAGAATGTTGATGCTGCGCTGCTCAATGAAGTCGCAGAAGAAATCGCCCGTCTTGAGAATACAATCGCTATTGAAGAGCAGGTCTTGACCTCTCTTGAAACTTCCAGAAATAACGTTGAAAAGGCCGTAGGGATTACAAAGCAGCGTATTGAACAATTTGAACAGCAACTGGAGGTTATCAAAGCTACGGAAGCGATGCAGCGGGCGCAGCAGGCCGTTACAACTTCAACGATCGGAGTAACGTGGCTTTGTTGAATAAATCAGATTTCGGGTAAGTCTCCCCCGTAGCGGGTTG
>NZ_JACASJ010000098.1:0-17477 GCF_013391025.1 Enterobacter sp. SECR19-1250
ACCAGTAGATCACACTTCATCGTGCTTTTCATTTTTCTGGGGAACCCTCAGCCCAAAGGGAGAGGGAGAGTGAGGCGTCAGGCGATCGTCACTTTGCTGTCCAGATAAACATCCTGAACTGCATTGATCAGCTTCACGCCGTCAGCCATCGATTTCTTAAACGCTTTACGGCCAAGTATCAGCCCCATACCGCCTGCGCGTTTGTTGATAACCGCCGTGCGTACCGCGTCAGACAGGTCAGTATCTCCACCCGCCGCACCGCCGGAGTTAATCAGCCCGGCGCGTCCCATGTAGCAGTTCGCCAGCTGGTAGCGCACCAGGTCGATCGGGTTATCGCTGGTCAGCTTGCTGTAGACACGGTCATCGGTATAACCGAAGTTCACCGCCTTATAGCCGCCGTTATTCTCGGCCATTTTCTGCTTCACGATGTCAGCGCCAATGGTTGCGGCCAGGTGGTTCGCCTGACCGGTCAGGTCAGCTGAAACGTGGTAATCCACCCCATCTTTTTTAAACGCGGAGTTACGCAGATACGCCCACAGCACGGTCACCATCCCGAGCTCGTGTGCGAGTTCAAAGGCTGCGGAAATCTCTT
Source organism: Enterobacter sp. SECR19-1250 (assembly GCF_013391025.1). Classification (NCBI taxonomy): domain Bacteria; kingdom Pseudomonadati; phylum Pseudomonadota; class Gammaproteobacteria; order Enterobacterales; family Enterobacteriaceae; genus Enterobacter; species Enterobacter sp. SECR19-1250. The sequence continues at coordinate 593 of NZ_JACASJ010000098.1, forward strand.
CAATCTGACGACGTGACTGCTCAGAGCCGAAGTAGATCGTTGCCCCAACCGCTACTGCGCCCATATTGAACGCCTGCTCCACGCTGGCGTAGAGGGTCTGGTCATATTCGGTTGGGTAGCTGAGCGTCTCGTTGTGGTTCAGTTTGACGAGGAAAGGAATGCGGTGGGCATAACGCCGTGAAACAGACGCCAGCACGCCATAGGTAGAGGCCACACAGTTACAGCCCGCTTCAATCGCCAGCTCAACAATGTTCTTCGGATCAAAGTAGAGCGGATTGGCTGCAAAGGAGGCGCCTGCCGAGTGTTCAACGCCCTGGTCAACCGGCAGAATCGAGAGATACCCGGTACCGCCCAGCCGCCCGGTATTATAGAGCGTCTGCATATTTCGCAGCACGGCCGGTGGACGGTTGTTATCCACCATCACGCGGTCAACGTAGTCGTGGCCGGGCAGATAAAGCTGGTCGGCTGGAATGGTCATACAACGATGCTGTAAAAGGCTGTCGGCGTCTTTGCCAAGCAACTGCGCAATATCAGTCATAGCGATGCTCCCGTAATTCCGACGTCATGTCGGTGAGTGTTTATCCAGACCCACATTTTTATGGGCAGACTAAGCCTGGTACCGACTTAACAGATTTTCCAGCATTTGCATTTTTTTTCAGCACAATCTGCTGGCTCGATTCGTGTACAACAAAACTGTTACATTGATCAAACAATCACCACAAAGGTATTTTAAAGGTATTATTGAATGGTATGTTAAAGGCGTACTCTCACTGACATGCAGGATTAAACAATGAAAACGAAAGTCCAACTGTCATTCATGATGTTTGTTGAATGGTTTATCTGGGGAGCGTGGTTTGTGCCGCTGTGGCTGTGGCTGAGTAAAAGCGGCTTTACCGCCGGGGAGATTGGCTGGTCCTATGCCTGTACGGCCATTGCGGCGATCCTGTCGCCTATTCTCGTCGGCTCGCTGACCGACCGTTTCTTTGCCGCCCAGAAAGTGCTGGCGGTGCTGATGTTTGCCGGTGCCGTTCTGATGTACTTCGCCGCACAGCAAACCCAGTTCAGCACCTTCTTCCCGCTGCTGCTGGCCTACTCTCTCACCTATATGCCCACCATTGCGCTGACCAACAGTATTGCATTCGCCAACGTCGATGACGTGGAAGCCGATTTCCCGCGTATTCGCGTGATGGGCACTATCGGCTGGATCGCCTCCGGTCTGGCATGCGGATTCCTGCCGCAGATGCTGGGCTATAGCGATATCTCTGATACCAATATTCCGCTGCTGATGACCGCAGCCAGCTCTGCCCTGCTGGGCGTGTTTGCCCTGTTCCTGCCGAATACGCCGCCGAAAAGTACCGGCAAGCTGGATTTCAAAGTGATGCTCGGTCTGGACGCGCTGATCCTGCTGCGCGACAAAAACTTCCTGGTATTCTTCTTCAGCTCTTTCCTGTTCGCGATGCCGCTGGCCTTCTATTACATCTTCGCCAACGGCTATCTCACCGAAGTGGGGATGAAAAACGCCACCGGCTGGATGACGCTCGGCCAGTTCTCTGAAATCTTCTTTATGCTGGCACTGCCGTTCTTCACAAAACGCTTTGGTATTAAGAAGGTCTTACTGCTGGGCCTGCTCACGGCCGCCATCCGCTACGGTTTCTTTGTTTACGGTGGCGCGGAACAATACTTCACCTATGCGTTGCTGTTCCTCGGCATTCTGCTGCACGGGGTGAGCTACGACTTCTACTATGTAACCGCGTATATCTACGTGGATAAAAAAGCGCCGGCGCATATGCGTACGGCTGCGCAAGGCCTGATTACGCTGTGCTGTCAGGGCTTTGGTAGCCTGCTGGGTTACCGCCTGGGCGGCGTGATGATGGAAAAAATGTTCGCTTACAAAGAGCCGGTGAATGGGCTGACCTTCAACTGGGCCGGAATGTGGACATTCGGTGCGATCATGATTGCCGTGATCGCCGTGCTGTTTATGCTGTTTTTCCGCGAATCGGACAAAGAGATCACCGCAATTGAGGTGGTTGATGGCGATGCTGCGCTGACACAAGGGGAAGTTAAATGAAACAAGAACGTATTCTCGGTGCTCTTTACGGGCAGGCGTTAGGGGATGCGATGGGTATGCCCTCCGAGCTGTGGCCAAGAAAGCGCGTAAAAGCGCACTTCGGCTGGATCGACCGCTTCTTACCCGGCCCGGCAGAGAATAACGCGGCCTGCTATTTTAAGCGCGCGGAGTTTACCGATGATACTTCGATGGCGCTGTGCCTGGCCGATGCGATTATCGAATGCGACGGGGGGATTGACGCGGATGTCATCGGCAAACACATCCTGAACTGGGCGCTGGATTTCGATGCCTTTAATAAAAACGTGCTGGGTCCCACCTCAAAAATCGCGCTTAACGCCATCCGCGACGGCAAACCCGTCAGCGAACTGGACAACAACGGCGTGACCAACGGGGCGGCGATGCGGGCTTCCCCGCTGGGCTGCCTGCTACCGGCGACGCGGCTGGAACATTTTGTCGGGCAGGTCGCGCTGGCCTCCAGCCCGACGCATAAATCGGACCTCGCCATCGCCGGGGCCGTGGTGATTGCCTGGGCGGTTTCGCGCGCCATCGACGGTGAGCGCTGGCAGAACATCGTCGATGCCCTGCCCGGCATTGCCCGCTATGCACAGGAGGCGAAAACCACCACCTTCAGCGCCTCGCTGGCGGCCCGTATTGAACTAGCGCTTAAGACCGTGCGGGAAGCCCACGGTATCGACTCCGCCAGCGAGCAGGTTTACCAGCTTATTGGCGCGGGCACCAGCACCATTGAGTCCGTTCCGGCGGCGATTGCGATGGTGGAGCTGGCCGGTACGGACCCTAACCGCTGCGCGATTTTGTGCGCCAACCTCGGCGGAGATACAGACACCATCGGGGCGATGGCAACGGCCATCTGCGGGGCACTGCACGGCGTGCAGGCGATTGACCCGGCGCTGAAGGATGAGCTCGACACCGTAAACCGGCTCAATTTTGACCACTATTGCGAAAAACTGCTGCACTACCGGGAGCAAAGGGAGGGCGTATGAGTACGTTAGCCCAGCGTCTTGAAACATTACAGGCCACACGCCCGGTCACGGTGCTGGGCGCGGCGGTCATCGACGTGATCGCCGACGCGTACGCCCTGCCCTGGCGCGGATGCGATATCGAGCTGAAACAACAAGGGGTGAATATCGGCGGCTGTGCGCTGAATATTGCCATCGCCCTGAAGCGGCTCGGCATTGCGGCGCAAAACGCCCTGCCCGTCGGCCACGGCGTATGGGCGGAGATCATCCGTAACGCCATGGCCAGGCAGGATCTGCACAGCGCCGTGGAGGCCGAAGCGGGCGATAACGGCTGGTGTCTGGCGCTGGTAGAGCCTGACGGCGAACGCACCTTTATGTCGTTTAGCGGCGTGGAGAACCAGTGGCAGCCGCACTGGCTGGATGGGCTGAACGTCCCGCCGGGTAGCCTGGTGTATCTGTCCGGCTATCAGCTGGCATCGCCATCGGGCGAACTGCTCACACGCTGGCTGGAGTCGCTGGAAAACGTCACCGCGTTTATCGATTTTGGCCCCCGCATAGCCGATATTCCCGACGCGCTGATGGCGCGGATCATGGCCCTGAAACCTATCGTGTCGCTCAATCGTCAGGAGGCGCAGATTGCCGCGGAGCGCGCTGGCATGGACGTTGATACGTTAGGCGTGCAGTGGCAGCACCGTTATGGCGCCGCGCTGATTATTCGTCACGACAAAGATGGCGCAGCCTGGTATGAAGGCGACGCATCGGGTTATGTTCCTGCGTTTCCCGCCACCGTCGTCGATACCATTGGCGCAGGCGACAGCCATGCGGGCGGTACGCTTGCCGGTCTGGCGGCAGGATGGCGTCTGGCGGATGCCGTGACGCTGGGGAATTCCGTGGCGGCCTGGGTGGTCAGCCACCGCGGCGGGGATTGCGCGCCGACGCGCGAGGCCTTACTCCTCGCACACAAAGACGTATAGGTCGCTGCGACAGTAGCTGATGCTGTACTCAATCGGCCGGTGCTGCTGGTCAAGCGCAACCTGCTTGATCACCAGTACCGGTATTTTGTCATCCATACTGATATGCGCCTGAAACTCGCTGTCCGGCATCCGGGCGCTGACCCGGGAGCGGGTGCGTTGCGGAAAGATATTCTGGCTACGGAAGTAGTCGTACAGCGAGATGCCAATTGCGTCCGGGTCATGAATTAACTCAACCGGAACCCAGGACTCCTCAATCGACACCGCGTCATCGTCAACGTAACGAATGCGCTTAAGCAAGAATACCTCGCTGTCCGGGGGTACCGACAGCTGGCTGGCCACCTCTTCCGGACACTTCACCACCCGTTTATTCACCCATAGCGTGTTAGGTTTTTTACCACGCAGCACCACCTGCTGGGAAAACCCGCGCGCTTCCTTGAGCGAATATTCAAAGATGTTGTTGATCTGTGTCCCGTAACCCCGGGCGCGCGTTACCACGCCCTCTTCTTCCAGCGCCTGCATCGCTTTGCGCACGGTAATGCGCGACACCCCGGTTAACTGGCTCAGATCGCGCTCGCCGGGCAGAATATTCCCGTGCTCCAGCACTCCGCTGCGTACCGCGTTTTTTACCGTTTCGGCAAATTTCAGATACAGCGGCATGTTGTCGGGCGCGGCGATCCGTTCATTCAGTTGAGCGATTAACCGGGTATGCGCTTGTTCCATCTCTGTTTTCTCAGGCGTGGTGTTTCCTGCCAGTATACTGGCTTACCACCATGCATGAAAATGATGAACCGGCCCAATACCGTGACCCACTTCCAGAGTATCGGCTTTTGCCAGCGCGGCCGAGAGCCATGTTTTGGCCTCGCGTACCGTATCGTCCCAGCTGTTGTGCCGTGGACGCAGCGCCGCCAGAGCGGCAGAGAGCGTGCACCCCGTACCGTGGGTATTTTTGGTATGCACGCGCGGGGCCGTGAAACGCAGTTCACCGTCGCGGGTAAAGAGCCAGTCCGGGCTTTCATCGTCATCGAGATGGCCGCCTTTCATTAGCACCGCGCCGCACCCCATCGCCAGCAGGGCGTTCCCCTGCTCTTTCATCTCACGTTCGTTCTGCGCGTGTGGCGCGTCTAACAGTGCGGCCGCTTCCGGCAGATTTGGCGTAATCAGCGCCACCTGCGGCAGCAGTTTCTTGCGCAATGTCTCAACAGCAGAGGCAGAGAGCAGCGGGTCACCGCTTTTAGCCAGCATCACCGTATCCAGCACCACATTTTGCACCTGATAACGTTGCAGCCGCTCGGCCACCGCTTCGACGATATCCGTTTCTGCCAGCATCCCAATTTTGGTGGTGTCGATGCGCACATCGCTGAATACCGAGTCCAGCTGTGCACCGACAAAATCAGGTTCGATACGGTAGACCGACTGCACGCCACGGGTGTTTTGCGCCACCAGCGCGGTGATCACCGAGCAGCCGTAAGCGCCAAGAGCCGAGAACGTTTTCAGGTCGGCCTGGATACCGGCACCGCCGCTTGGATCGGTACCGGCAATCGTCAGAGCATTAATTCGTTTCATGCCTGTGCCTCCAGGTTGTGCAGCGCATCAAGGAACGCGCTGGCAAAGCTGCCCGGCCCGTGAGACTGCGCAACGGCGATCGTTCCGGCACGCTTCATCCATCCGCAGGCAGCGGCAACATTATCCAGCCGCTCCCCCGGCAGGGAACAACTCGCCGCCACCACCGCCGAGAGCGCACACCCGGTGCCCACCACGCGGGTCATTAACGGATCGCCGCCCACAACCGTTCGGGTGCGCAGGCCGTCGGTGACGTAATCCACCTCCCCCGTCACTGCCACAATGGCATTGGTCTGGCGAGCCAGCGCCTGTGCGGCGGGCAGCGCGGCAGCGGCGGTGTCGGTGGTATCGACACCGCGTCCCCCTGCGCTCATCCCCGCAAGGGCGAGAATTTCCGACGCATTGCCGCGAATGGCGGTTGGTTTCAGGGCAAGGATCTGATGACAAAAGCGGGTACGGAACGCCAGAGCGCCCACCGCAACCGGGTCAAGCGTCCAGGGCTTGCCTGCCGCCACCGCGCTCTCGATGGCCCGACGCATCGACTGGGCGCGGGGGGTGGTGAGGGTACCGACGTTAATCAGCAGCGCATCGGCCATCCCGGCAAACTGCTCGGCCTCTTCGGCTTCAATCACCATTGCCGGAGAAGCGCCAAGCGCCAGCAGAACGTTGGCCGTAAAGGTTTGCACGACATCATTGGTCATACAGTGCGTGAGCGGGGAACGGGTTCGGAAGTGATGTAAAACGTGTAAATCGAGCAGGTCAGGCTGCATAGGTTCGCTCCTGCCTTGCGTGAAGAAGCGATGACCAGAGGAGGCATCTGACTTCCCTACGCTGGCATTATCCAGATCAGGTAATACGGGTATTTCTCAGCCTTCACGTGGAAGGGCACCCCGAGTCAAATAAAACAAAATCAAAAGCTTGCGATTAACGTCCCGTTAATCCCTGTTCTGGATCATGCCAGCGGAAAGCCAAAGACTCAACCATAAAAAATGCTCTGTGTCCCAGTTTGTGTCCCACGTTGTGTCCCACATTCAAACGACAAAAAGGCCGGGTTTCCCCAGCCTCGTTTAGTTGTGATCTTTCGTCGTTTTCGAATCCGTAGATATGAATGTGATGAAAAAGACCTGCTCTTGTTTCTCAACACAAGATTAATCTTAAAAATAAATTATCATTACATTTCAAAAAGATACATCTATCGTTTTTATCGATCATTATTTGATTATTGATCGCTATTATTGATCAATAATTTTTAAAGGTGCATTATCAGGCAGTTATCACTCAACTGGAACGTAACATGCACTCTGAATTCATTGCTGAACCCATCATGAACCTTGAAGGTAAGCTGTTAGGAGTCGAACTTCTTACGCGGTTTGTCTCAGAATCCAAACGACCCCTTCACCCAGCGTTTGTCATTTCAGGATGGGATTTCGATCAGAAACGCCTTTTTCTCTACAAACAGTTTGGGGTCATAGCCAGTAAGCAGGACTGGTTCGAGCATCACGGGTTGTTCTGCTCGCTCAATGTTGACTACGATATGGCGACACTCTTAAGGCATGACGGTTTGTTACAGCTAACAGTCAGTTCCATGCCATTTATCAAACTTGAAGTTTCAGAAGAGTTTCCCGGTATTGAACAAGGGCATAAAAGTCCGATTCTGAAATCATTATGTCAGGGTGTTAACTCACTGTGGCTGGATGATCTGGGAGCCGGAAATGCAAATGTTGCCAGCCTGCTTGAGGGTTACTTCGAAGCGGTGAAGATTGACCGTCATTTCTTTAATGAACAAATTGATAAACCCACATTTCCTCTATTGATAAAAAATATAAAGCGGTACTGCGATAAGATAGTGGTGGAAGGCGTAGAAAGCAGACAGTATCTCGACCTTCTACAGGAGGTTGGTATTTGGGGAGTTCAAGGATACCTTTTCAAATCAGTCCCGTTTCACAAGGTTGAAAAATTGTTATAAAAAAGCCGGGATTAACCCGGTGGTTATGTTTGCTCTTGAGTCTCCTCCAACCGAGGCTATACATGGGCAGAAAATGAGGTGAATGCTGTCCTTTTTTGGGGAAAAATATCTTCCTTGTTTGGGCAGACCAGCCAGGCACCCAAACACCCCGCCCCCCGGGGCCTATCCGATGTTTTGAAAATATCAGAACACCCCGCCGGAATGGCTATCTGTAAGCGCCGCTATGGCGTTATCTCCCATTTCCCTATACACCCCTACATGTCAGCACTTACGACTCCTTAGAGGCCAGCATATGAGCTTACAAGAGATTTTTGAAAAAACGCCTTGCCCGGCTGTTCAATTTTCATACGTAATTTAGGACCTATTTAACATAATGACCGTTACACGCACCTTTTTAACATATACGCAACAGGTTAGACCTGTACCCTTTAAATGGGTCCGCCTCCCGGGCGCTGTGTACGCCCCATAACTATGGCTCTTCTGTACCCATCCGGGAGCCATTCCACAGAGTAAACTGTAAAACTGATCTGCCTGTGAGTAACGCCCTTTTCCTGTGGATAACTTCCACGCACTAACCCCATAAACTCCCCTTTTGAGGCGTCCGCCTCTTCAGGCCCTTTCTTGTGGCAAAAACACAAAAAGGGTTTAGGGCGGTGGCTACCGCCCCTGTAGGTGGGAATGAGTCGCACTCGAAAGAGGTATTGAGAATCAATTCTCAAGTGATAATCGATCTCATTTGGGTTAGAGGTTTTCCCCAGAAAAATAATTTTGGGGTTAAGCATGTAAAATGCTACACACTTGCACTTTGTAATGATAATTAATTGACCACAAAAACAAGTATTTAGATGCGCTGGGGGAGTCCCACCAGTTACACAATTGATTACTTTTTGAGCTAAAACGGATTCTTTTACCGGGTATACAATCCATTTGATCGCCCTTTACCACATATTTAAACGGACTTAAAGCCATTTATTTAGGGGGTTAGCAAAGTGTTGATTTCATGGTTACAGATAACAAAAAGGCCCGCCGGGGGTTAGCCGGGGGCCTGTGGTTGGGGGTGTCAAACGTGGTTAGTTCGGCCCGCCCTGCATCAGCATGTTGAAAGCCTGCTGATTGTTGGTCTCAACTTCAGAGCGGACCAAATCCCTAACCTGACCATCCTGCACTTTCACATTCACGTTCACGTTAAGCGGCTGGTTTAGCCACGCTGGCGGCGTCATCAGTGGATTACCTGCCATATCAACTTTAAGCTGTGGCGCTGTAATCGTCGGCGCAGGAGGTACATAACCCGGATTGGAGTAAGAGCTAACCCACCCTGTTTTATCCGCTGGTTTGGCAAAGTCTGGATTAGTCGGGAGGTCTGGGCTGTGGATGAAATCCCACAGTTTACCCAGCGGGCTATCTTTCTTCAGATTGCCCCCGGCGGTGGTGTCCTGTCCATACATGGCGTCGTTAGCGTCCATGATCTTATCCCAGGCATAATCCCCACCTACCGAACCGACCGCAATGCTCCAGCCGACAGGGCCACCAGAGAGACCCGCAAGGCCCCCGAGCTTACCAGCTTTTGGCCCCCGGCCTTTTTTGGTTGGCTTCTCTTTGCCTTCTCCGCCAGATCCGCCAGTTGTAGCGGCTTCAATGCCACCAATAGCGGCGATCCCTTTCATGACCCCCAGCAATTTGGTTAGCGGGTTGAGCATGGTCAACAACCATTTAAAGGCCCCGCCCAACTTCCAGATAGAGCCAGCGAACAGAGCCACCCCGGCGGCGTATGCTGCCATTTCTCCCCAGGATTTAAGCTGCTCACCAGTGATCCCCATCTTAGCGGCGTAATACTCGATAATGCGGAAGGTTAGGATCACAGTGTCGTGCAACTCTGTAAACGCATCTGTGGCACCCTCAACGATTTTCCCCGCGATATGCCCGAACATCTCAAAGGCCCCACCAGAGCCGTTAACAGCGGCGCTGATAGCGTCGAAAGCGTTGGTTAGTGAGTTACCGAAACCAGAAGTAAAAAACACATTCATAGCGTTCTGCATACTGGTTTGTAGGCGCTGCCAGCTTGCCCGGTTGGACTTCATAGCCTTATCCAGAGCGCCGCCGTTACGAGCTGCGGCTTTCATCTGTTTAGCCACTTCCGGGAGGATGTCCTTAGAGAACAGCTTCCCTTGTTGCATCAGGTCAAACAGATCCTTTTCTGTAAGGTTGGTTGTCCCTTTCATCTGGTTGAGAGCCTTAACGAACAGACCCACAGCACCCGGGAGAGCTTCGGAAAGCTGGCCTTTGAGTTCTTCACTCATCACCGTTCCCTTACTCATCATTTGGTTAAGTGCTTTCAAAGCGCGGCTTTGTGCGTCGGCGTCTGCACCAGTAACAAGGCCCCATTCACTGGCACCCTCAAAGATGGATCGCATCTGGTCACGTGGCAACTTGTCACCAACGGCGGCGGCAAACTGGGTATAGTCCTTTGAAGTCTTCAGGAGGTCCAGGCCCAAACGGTTGGACTGATCACGCAGATAATCAAACTCTTTAGCGGCTGCATCTGTGGAACCGGTGATCGCTGTGAGACCAGAAATCGCGGATTCGAAATCCTGTCCGGTGGTCATGATCTTGCCACTCAAAGCCACAGTTGCGGCAATGGTGATCGCCCCGCCTGCACCCTCGATCATGCTGGTATCAAGTTTATTAACTTTGGCGGTTACCGGGATTGTTGCTCCCCTCATGCCTACCCGGCCTTGTTGGCGCATGGTTTGCTGAAGGCGTGACACACGGGCGTTATATTCCTGCAATGCCATAGACCCGGCGTGATACTGGCGCGTTAGCTGTCCAAACTCCTGGAGGTGTCCAGCACGTTGGGCCGGGGTCACGTTGGCGTTAGCCGCTGAAGTGCTGAAGCGAATAGCTTTAGCGCGGATTGTCTGGATCTTACGCTCCGCTGCGATCTGTGCTTTGGCTGCTTTGACCTCTGCTGTCGCTTTAGCTTTGGCTTCTGCCAGTGCTGCTTTTGCGGCGGCGTCCTGCTGTTTCCGGCGGATCTTGGTGTAGGCGTTTTCCTCAAATTTCATCCGTAGAGGCTTCATCTTGGACGCTACTTTTTCCCACTCTTTCCCCACCTGTTTGATACGGTCAACTGTCTTTTTATAGCTGGCCCCGTCCGTGGTGAACGTGGTCCGGTTAATCGTTTTGGTAATGATCACGTTACCGCTCATTATTCATCCCCTTCCAGTTTGGTAGCCTTCAGGGTGCGCCCTGCTGCCTTGTTAATGATTACCCGGCGGTGACCTGCTGGCAGGTCTGCGGATTTGGTCAGGAGAGAGACCGGGCGACCGTTGGCGCTGAATCCCTGATCCTTGTGACACAGAGCAATTCCCCGGCTCTTAATGGCGCGGCCCTTCTGGGCGCTGTCTGCGGCATTGTTGGAGGCTTCCAACTGGGTGGCGTACAGAGCGATAGCCTCATCCTGTGAGAGATCGGCCTGTGCCTTGCGGAGTTCGTTCTGTTTGGTTGCCTCCTGGGCTTCCCGCTGGCGCTGTTCTGCCTTCTGAATTTCCAACTGATTGAGGAGCTTCTTAAATGCTTCCATGTGAGAGGGTCCTTATCTAGCGAGGTGACAAAAGAGAAAATAGAGATTTACAAGGGCTTAGATAATCCACAGGGACCAACGCCCAAAAGGAAGGAGTAAATATTGCAATGGCGTTAGCAGGTCCGACGGCGGGCCGGGGTGGTTATGCGGCTCGTTTGGAGGAGATGATCACGGGGCGGAGTTCCTTCCGTCCTGCGCTGATAATCTTGCGTACTCTGGTCATGCTGGTCCCCAACTTGTAAACCGGGTTAGCCACATATCGAGGGGCGCGTAAGTTAGCGAGTACAACATCGTAAGGTAACATCTGGTCAGCCAGATATTTAGCCGGGTTGACTCGTGAAAGCGTCTCCACCGTCTTGATATTGATCCCCAACATCTCGCCAATCATCGAATCCGGGAGATTGTCCGCTTTCATCTGCTGAATCATCACGGCTTTCTCGGGAAGGGTCAGCACGGCCTTTTGATATTTCACAGGGTTGTATTCCCGTTTCATCTTCAGGGCATACGCCAGGGACACCTTGAAAGCTGCACAGATCGCCTTAGCACTATGACCCATCACACAGGCCCGCTTGATTTGGACAATCTGATCCGTTGTAAGCTTCTTTTCATCCATTGGGGGGCGTGGCTTACTGGTAGCCAGCTTGTCAGAGAGAGCGGCGATCATCGCTTCCTCTTCAGGGGTTAGGGCTTTTACTTCAGTTGTGATAATGCTCAAAAGGAATCTCCAGAAAATTATTGACTTCACACGGGGAATTTGACATCATGCGGATGATGAGGATTTACATCTAAATTTCACCAAATCAAAAGGCTGGGTCTAAATCCCACTCTCTCGACGGCTCCTTGACTTCCCCTCTTGGGTATGGCGTCACCGCTGGCACCCCCACAGGAACCACTTCCCCCGGTTTGGGATCAGCTTGCTCCACCGTTTCCACCCTCCCGCTGTAAACATCCAGCAATGTGATCGGCGCTGCTGGCTCTGGCGTTGCTGGCACAATCTCAGGCGCTTCTACAGGCTCCGCTGTGTGGTTGGACTCCTGCACCTCTTCCCGCTCCGCTGTGTCCCGCTGTGGACGTGTGGCGGACGGCTTAGGCGTAGGCGCTGCTTCTTCCGTGTTAGCTTCGACAATAGGCAGGCATACCAACAGATCCACATCATGCGGGCCACGTCCGACACACTCGATCAGACCTGCATTTTTCAAAGCGCCGATCACGTTGCGGGCCGTTCTCAGTGAGCACATGAGAAAATCAGCTAATTCCGCCTGACCAAAAGCGGACGGCATCCCCTGCTTAACGTGACCGTTAGCCATACGCTGATCACGGTTGAATGAAGCGATAAAGTCGTATGTCAGAACCATCTCTAAAGAGACTTTTACGCCGTTGTACGTTTTCAAGCGGCGCAAGGTTCGGGACGTTTTCACAAAGTCTTTGGAGTAGAGCTTATTTAGAAATTCGGTCATTGTGGGAATCCTTAACAGAATCGGAATTAACGGTTTTCAAAAACTGGCTGACTGCTTTCTTAACGATGGTGTGAACGCTGCCATGTTCACGGGTGGAGGCCAACGCGAAAAGCTGCTCCATCACATAGGGATCGAAGCTGATCCCCAACTCTTTATTTTTACTCACAGGCAAATCTCCTTTAATTCTGCGATGTCTTCAGCGGTGAGGTTGAGGCCGAACCAATCACCCCACCATGACGCCGGGGCGGTGATCGCCGGGTTGCCAATCGTCACCATTCTGGACGGCGGTAGCTGTGTCAACATTTCGTAAATGTCGCTATATAGGGTCGGGTCCAACTGGTTGATCGTCTGCTGTGCATACGCTGACAACACAGGGGAATCACTCAAATCAACATAAGGCTGATATTTGCTCATTGTTTCCTCTCCAAAAAGTAAGTTAAAAATTAGTGAACGATTACGGGAAGTTCTCCGGTGATACGCTCAAACTGATCCGCCGCTTGCAGCATGATAAAGGCCATCACTTCGTCGTATTCCATCGGGACGCCTTTAGCCTCAAAGAGGGATTGGAACGCCAGCACAATGGAGGCTTGCAGATCCGTAGACTTGGAAGCGAACAGCGCAACGGTTGCTTTCATTTCAAGCGCTTTCTCTGCGTCCATCTCTGTAATTTTCCCGGCGAGACGCTGAGACTGACGTAATACGGCAGAGGCGCGGTTACTGGTCATCTCCAGGGCTTGGGTAATCGCTTCAACTTCTTTCATCCGGCCTTGTGCTTTAAAGCGGCTCCGGTACTGCTCCAGAGTCCGGCGTGTAATGTCACGCTGATCAATGCGGTTCACCATGTCATTAACATCGGTGTAAGAATTTTGTGTACTCATGCTTGCAACACTCCTTTGAATGTGTAATACTAAGATGGGATATTATGCTCATTATGATGACTAGTCATCATGTATCATATTTTATACCATAAATCAAGAAATAGCAATAAATTTGTTGATTTTTGTATATTCCGTCACAGAAGGCTCTGTAAAGCTCTCAGAGAGCCGGAGGGCGTTGGTAGGGTGTTTCCTTGTCTACGTAGGAAAGAGCGCCACAGCGGCGTGTTTAGGTGGGTTCCTGTGGGTTGTGGTTTTGTACGCTGTGCGGCACTGTGTACCGGGCCGGGCGCCCCCGCCCCGCCGCCCAGATGTCACGGTTTCCCAAAGGCAGAAAAGAAACTCGCTGGAGCGAGTTCTGTTTCTGCTATTCCCAAAGAGTCGAACCTGTGGAAGGTTCTCTCCCAAGATACGGGAACAGGGTTCCCTGTCTAAAGAGTCTGATCTCTTGATTGTTCAATCAATAATTAATACTCACACTCTCTTAAAGGTCTTGACCTAGCCTTTAAGGGCGCAAGCCCTCTTATCAGAAGGTGTGTTAATAAGGGTTCATCTTATTAATCTTATAGTAGGCAGATTTTGCCTGACTTCGGCTATTAGCTTAGGCAGATTTTGCCTGACTTTAGAAGTTGGGCAGGAATTGCCGGATCAGAAAGTTAGGCAGATTTTGCCTAAGCTGCCCGACCGGGTCCATATTAACCCCGGTTCAATCTCCTGATCGGTACGTCAATCTGACATACCCCGGAAGATTCTTCCGTCCTCCCCGGAGTGAGCCACACAGGCGAGACTCCACATTGTGGGAAAACAGGCCAACGGCCTAAAACCTGGTAAGCCCGGAGGGGCGAGAAGGTTTTAAGATCATATAACAACTTCATTCAATAATTAATTGTATAAACAATTAATTATTGAATGAAGTTGTTATATTAGATCAATAAGACCGTAGCCCGGAGGGCGAGCGTAGCGAGGTCTTATATCTAGTCAAGTATTGTGTGCCTTCTGAGGCGCACAGGGGGTAAAGATCTATTATTACTTCGTGTGTCTTTCAGGGCTACATGGTTTGTTGTCAAAAGTGCCAACACGTAAGCCCACAACCTACCCACACCAATTAATAAAATTGATTCGCCTCACTTCCCAATATGTGGGGAAGCCAAGCCATACCACAAACCAAGTAAGAATGCAATTAATATTTATTGATAATCATTCTCATTCATGATAACATAGTATTCATGGTGTGGGATGTGGTGAGTATGTCTAATCGAGATCTGGAAATCGCCGTTTTGCAGCTTACCGCCTCACAACATTACAGAACGTAGGTTTTAGCCAACCTGTTGGGGTCTGTAGAGAGCCGGGCGGACTTCTCCCCCGCCCCGGCCCTCACCCAAAGCATTCTTTCACCTCCACTTGCCAGAATGCTTTGGGTGCGGTCCTCTCCTCAAGTTCCGCCAGTTGATGACACTCCTATGATTCAAAACGCCTATGATCATAGGGCCTGCTCCACAGGCCCTATTCTAAAGCGTCGCTAACTGCGGCCCTTCAGAATACAAGCGAATCTCCGTCGACTATAAGCGACCCTCCACGGGGTCCACAGTTGGGCCGGGGGTGGTTCCCCAGTTGCAACGATAAGCTATTGATTTTCTTCGATGGTTTCCGGGCGTATTGCAGGCGTCCGTTTTCCTCTGTGGCTTCTTTGCTGAACCATGAAAGCAAATCATGTAAAGCATTGCGGCTACACAGGAAAACAAGTGATCAGACAGTAAGTTACATTGCCTTCATCCCGGTTTCTCCTTCCGGGTTCTTTTTTGTGGTTATTTGTCTAACGGCTGGCGGTTGCCCCCGTGACGCTGGCGGATGAGTGACTACAAAAAAGAGGTTACACCTCCCCCCACCCTGAGAGGGTGAGAGAGATCCAGATTAGAAAGGGCGGCATGATGCCGCCCTCTTCTTTTCACCCCACGGCCTCCCATCTTCCAACCCATTCCGGCCCGCCGTTCTGGCTGTCCTGATATCCGGTGCAACGCCGGATCACCTGTGGTCTCTCCCACGTCTAAAACCCTCCATAAGGAAAACCTTTATGAAAACTTCCGAGCGCTACCCGGTAACGCAAGGCGACGTAATCGTAAATTACGCCTCCAGCCTGTTTGACCGTACCGAAGTCACCGCCCCGTCACTGCCTGCTGACGTTTTTTGCGGTGACATTCTGGACAGCAAAACTTTTGCCCTATTCGACTCCTCAGCCGCTGACGCTGGCAAGCCGATCATCAACCTTTCTAATATGTCCGCCGATGGCAAGCCTAAAACGCTGGTTATCGTGGATCGCCATGTTGTGATTACCGATTTTGCCCTACGTGCTAAAGACGCCGCGAGCAAAAAAGCCGCACTGGAAGCGCTGACAGCCTCCGGTGATATTCGCCTGGCTATCAACGCCGATTACTTCAAAGCATAAGGAAATCACACAGTGGCTATTGATTTTAAACAGTTTGAAAAGCTGGACACCGTAGCGGCGATCAAAGATGTGCCAGCTGGCAATTATCTGATCTCTGATCTGGGTATCTTCTCCGAGGTTAACTCAACCACTCCACGCGCCCAGATTGTGGATATTGTGGAAACTCAGGTTAGTGAACTGGAACAGGTTGCCCGCTATGGCACCGAAGTAAACGCGATCAAGATGGATAAAACCATTCTGCGTGACCAAGAGATCCCACACTATGCCACCGAAGCGGACGTAAAAACCGCTGACTGGCAGGGCCTGGTAAGCCCGGCTAACCCGGATCAGGTTGAGGCTGTTGCCTCTGTGATTGCTGCTAAATCTATCCGTATGCGTAACCATCACCTGGAAACGGTTGAAAGTACACTTGCCCGCGCCCTGTTCAAACAGTCCGCTAAAGCGGCTAAAACCGACGACGGGGACGTAGATTTTAACGCTGTGTTTGGTACTGCTCCGCTGAACTTTGAGCTGGACGGATCAGCAGGCGCTAACGTCTATGCACAGCTTGCATCGATCCGCCGTATGTTGGTTAAAGAGTATGGCGGAAGCCGCTCCTATCTGGATCGCTTCTATTGCTTCTGCTCCCCGGATCTGTATGACGTTCTGGCGAGCCACCCGGAAGTAACCAGCCTGATCACCAATAAGGTGGCTGAAGCTGCAAAAGGCGCTCTAATCCCTGTTAACACTGCGGGTTATGACTCCTTCAGCATTGGCAACATTACTTTCATTCTGGCGGACGATGACCGCTACGAAATCGAAGAAGGTTCCGGCCTGTTCGTTCCTAAGTTCAATACAGCAGAACGTAACCCGTTCAAACTGGTACACGGCCCGGCTTCCCGTAATCAGGATATTGCCGCTAAAGGCGTGATCAGCCCTTACTACCAGAAAGGGCTTTGTTGAATAAATCAGATTTCGGGTAAGTCTCCCCCGTAGCGGGTTGTGT
>NZ_JACASJ010000099.1:0-17260 GCF_013391025.1 Enterobacter sp. SECR19-1250
TTAATCAGCGAGTCAGCTTGGGAAGAAATGACCTGCTTATTCGCACCTTCCTTAGTTGAGGGCGATTTTAAATCAATTTACTTAAAATGAATTGAGAATGTACTTAAGATTAATCTTATGATCAATCTCACAAAAACGAGGCATTCGGGTTAATCCCGAAGGATTACCCCTGCCCGTATTTCTCTAAAAGTGCTTCGGCAATGGCCAGCGTTTCCACATCTGCCACGCCGTTCCACAGCTGCGGCCTGAAGTGCATCTGGAAGACCATAATGATGCGCTTCTGCTGAGCGGGGGTGCTGTTGTCGGGGACCTCGTAACCGTAACGCGCGAGCAAATCGAGTAACGCTGCGGTCTCCACGGCCTGATACCGTGGCCGCCCGTTCATATAGAACGCCACCCGGGACGCGTCGGGCCAGGCGCCAATCCCCTGCTCTGCAAGCTCGCGCCACGGGAACAGCGGACCGGGATCGTCCTTGCGCTGAGGCGCGATATCCGCATGGGCCACCACGTTCTCGGGTTTAATGTGATAGCGGGCAATAATGTCTTTTGCGAGCGGCACCAGGGCCGCAATTTGCGCGGGTTCGAACGGGGAAAAGTGTTTTACCCCGGCCGTTTTTTGCCAGCCGCGATTCTCAAGCTCAATGCCAACCGACGTATCATTAATGCGGTTGGTGCCGCGCCAGAAGCTGATACCCGCATGCCAGGCCAGTTCGTTCTCGGGAACCAGCTGCCAGATACGCGGTTTACCGTCCGGTGCGGGCGGCTTCGCCGGGATCAAATAGTGGGAGCTGACGTTCTTGTCCGTCAGCGTGGCCAGCGAACTGTCAAAGTCATCCGCCGTATAGTGGATAACCAGCACCTTGATGCGCGGATAGGCCGCCTGCGCCTGGTGGCGGGTATCCAGTTCATAGGCGCCTTTATCCACAATGCCTTTTTCCGTGGCGCACCCTGCCAGCAACAGCGCCAGCAGGAGTGTTGAAAACGCGCGTTTCATCGACGGGTTTTCACCGCCGTACCGCTTACGCTCACCATCAGCATGCTCGCTTCTTTACCGACGGTTTCGTAGTCAATATCAATCCCCACGACCGCATCCGCCCCCAGTGCCTTGGCCTGTTCGCCCAGCTCTTTAAAGGCGATGTCCCGGGCTTTACGCAGCTCTTTTTCATACGCGCCAGAGCGGCCGCCGACGATATCGCGGATACCGGCAAAGAAATCGCGAAAAATGTTGGCCCCCAGAATGGCTTCGCCCGTGACCACACCGCAATACTCGGTGATCGGCTGCCCTTCCAGGGTTGGCGTTGTTGAAAACTGCATGGTTTCTCTCCTTCTTTAGCGTTCAATGCCTTAGCCCATAACTTCACCAGCATTATCGGTTCGTTACGCTATGATTGAAAGGATAGTTAATAAATAAGGAAATCAACATGCGCTACTCTGCTTTAACGCTTTTGGTGCCCTGCGCGCTGGTGCTCAGCGCGTGTACCACCACGGTCACGCCAGCCTTTAAGGATATCGGTACCCGCAGCGGCCCCTGTATAGAGGGCGGCCCGGATACCGTGGCGCAACAGTTCTATGATTATCGCATTCAACACCGCAGCAACGATCTCACCGGCCAGCGTCCGTATCTGAGCGATGGGCTGGCAAAACTGCTGAACGATGCCACGCGCGATCCGCAGCACAACGCGCTGCTGAAATCCGATCCATTCTCCAGCCGCACGACGTTGCCGGACAGCGCCGAAGTGGCCAGCGCCTCGACCATCCCGAACACCGATGCGCGTAACATCCCACTGCGTGTGAAGCTGACCCAGGGCACCCAAACCTGGCAGGATGAAGTGCTGATGATCCGCGAAGGCCAGTGCTGGGCGGTGGATGACGTACGCTATATCGGCGGGAGCGTACACGCCCCGGCAGGCACGCTGCGCCAGTCGATTGAGAATCGCTAAACCCACTGTTTCAGAATTGTAAACCCCGAAAAATGTGCGGCATTTCATGCGGAATGCCGACATTTATACTCGCCGACCTTGGGCTTCGCTATTTTGTGCTATGTTTAAGGGGTATTACGGGTTATATTTAACTTTTAACGCAGAAATATTGCATAACTATTCTGTCAACGGTACTATCTGCGGCCTCAATTGCTATAGATTGCCTGGATGAGTAAAGACTGCCCCGATGAGTATTAAACTAAACGGCATTAACTGCTTCTACGGCGCACACCAGGCGCTGTTCGACATCACGCTGGAGTGCCCGGAAGGCGAAACTCTGGTTTTGCTTGGCCCAAGTGGCGCGGGTAAAAGTTCTCTTTTGCGTGTCCTTAATCTGCTTGAAATGCCCCGTTCAGGAACGCTGGCTATCGCCGGTAACCACTTTGATTTTGCGAAAACGCCGTCCGATAAAGCGATTCGTGAACTGCGTCAAAACGTTGGCATGGTCTTCCAGCAATACAACCTCTGGCCGCATCTGACCGTCCTGCAAAACCTGATTGAAGCGCCCTGCCGCGTTCTCGGTTTGAGCAAGGATCAGGCGATGGCGCGTGCTGAAAAGCTGCTGGAGCGTCTGCGCCTTAAGCCCTACAGCGATCGTTATCCGCTGCACCTCTCCGGGGGTCAGCAACAGCGTGTGGCGATTGCCCGTGCGCTGATGATGGAGCCAGCGGTACTGCTGTTTGATGAGCCGACCGCCGCGCTGGACCCGGAAATCACCGCCCAGATCGTGAGCATCATTCGTGAGCTGGCGGAAACCAACATTACTCAGGTCATCGTCACCCATGAAGTGGAAGTGGCGCGTAAAACCGCCAGCCGTGTGGTCTACATGGAAAACGGGTATATCGTTGAGCAAGGTGATGCGAGTTGCTTTACCAACCCGCAAACCGATGCCTTCAAAAACTACTTATCTCACTGAGAGTGCCAGGGAAAATGATAATGAAAAAAGTATTGATTGCCGCGCTGCTCGCTAGCGTCAGCCTTTCCGCTACCGCAGCCCAGACCATCCGTTTCGCCACCGAAGCGTCCTATCCTCCGTTTGAATCTATCGACGCCAACAACAAGATTGTGGGCTTCGATGTCGATCTGGCTAACGCGCTGTGTAAAGAGATCGACGCAACCTGTACCTTCAGCAACCAGGCGTTTGACAGCCTGATCCCAAGCCTGAAGTTCCGCCGTATCGACGCCGTGATGGCCGGTATGGACATCACCCCAGAGCGTGAAAAGCAGGTGCTGTTCACCACGCCGTACTATGACAACTCCGCCCTGTTTATTGGTCAGAAAGGGAAATTTACCTCTGTTGACCAGCTGAAAGGCAAAAAAGTGGGCGTACAGAACGGCACCACGCACCAGAAATTCATCATGGATAAACATCCGGAAATCACCACCGTGCCTTACGACAGCTACCAGAACGCGAAGCTGGATCTGCAGAACGGCCGTATCGATGGCGTGTTTGGTGACACCGCGGTAGTGACCGAATGGCTGAAAGCCAACGATAAACTCGCGCCAGTGGGCGACAAAGTGACCGATAAGGACTACTTCGGCACAGGTCTGGGGATTGCCGTTCGTCAGGGCAACACTGAGCTGCAGCAGAAATTCAACGCTGCGCTGGAAAAAGTGAAGAAAGACGGCACCTACGAAACCATCTATAAAAAATGGTTCCAGAAGTAATTCCTGATGAATGAAATTCTTCCTTTAGCAAGCGCCGCCGGGATGACCGTCGGCCTTGCCGTTTGCGCACTGATTATCGGCCTGGTGCTGGCGATGTTCTTTGCGGTATGGGAATCTGCAAAGTGGTTCCCTGTCGCCTGGACCGGCTCCGCGCTAGTCACCGTGCTGCGTGGGCTACCGGAGATTCTGGTGGTCCTGTTTATCTATTTCGGTTCCTCACAGCTGCTGCTCACGCTGTCGGACGGCTTTACCCTCAATCTTGGCGTCGTGCAGATCCCGGTGCAGATGCAGATTGAAAACTTCGACGTCAGCCCGTTCCTCTGTGGCGTCATTGCCCTTTCCCTGCTCTATTCTGCGTACGCGTCGCAAACCCTGCGCGGTGCGCTGAAAGCGGTACCGCAAGGACAATGGGAATCTGGCCAGGCGCTGGGGATGTCGAAAGCGGCGATCTTCTTCCGTCTGGTGATGCCGCAGATGTGGCGTCATGCCCTGCCGGGTTTAGGGAACCAGTGGCTGGTGCTGCTGAAAGATACGGCGCTGGTGAGCCTGATAAGCGTTAACGATTTAATGTTGCAGACCAAAAGCATCGCTACCCGCACCCAGGAGCCGTTTACCTGGTACATTGTGGCGGCGGCTATCTACCTGGTGATCACGTTGCTGAGTCAGTACATCCTTAAGCGTATTGACCTGCGTGCGACGCGCTTTGAACGGAGACCAGGCTGATGCTGGACTATTTACCCGAGCTGATGAAAGGGCTGCACACCAGCCTGACGTTGACCGTGGCGTCCATCATCGTGGCGCTGTTCCTGGCGCTGATCTTTACCATCATCCTGACGCTGAAAACGCCGGTGCTGGTGTGGATTGTGCGCGGCTATATCACCCTCTTTACCGGTACGCCGCTGCTGGTGCAGATCTTCCTGATTTACTACGGCCCGGGCCAGTTCCCGTCGCTGCAGGAGTATCCGGTTATCTGGCATCTGCTCTCTGAGCCGTGGCTGTGTGCCCTGATCGCCCTTTCACTGAACAGCGCTGCCTACACCACTCAGCTGTTCTACGGAGCGATCCGCGCCATTCCGGAAGGACAATGGCAGTCCTGCGGCGCGCTCGGCATGAGCAAAAAAGATACGCTGGCCATTTTGCTGCCGTACGCCTTTAAGCGTGCCCTCTCCTCTTACTCCAACGAAGTGGTGCTGGTGTTCAAGAGTACCTCGCTGGCCTACACCATCACCCTGATGGAAGTGATGGGCCACGGGCAACTGCTCTATGGACGCACCTACGATGTGATGGTGTTTGGCGCGGCAGGCGTGGTGTATCTGATGGTTAACGGACTGTTGACGCTAATGATGCGCCTGATCGAGCGTAAAGCGCTGGCGTTTGAGCGCAGAAATTAATCACGTAAATGCATAAAACGGTATTAATAAAGCGGGTAACCTGATGGGTTATCCGCTTTTTTTTATTCCACGATAAATATTAAATCATTTATATTGAATATAAATTCATTAAATGGCATTGTACTTTCATAAGACCTACAGACGGGAGTATTACAATGAAAAAGTTAGTTCTGGCCGCATTACTGGCAACGTTTGCCGCAGGCGCAACGGCTGCCGATAAAATCAATTTCGGCGTTTCTGCCACGTATCCACCATTTGAATCGCTGGATGCCAGCAACCAGATCGTGGGTTTTGATATCGATCTGGCGAAAGCGCTGTGCAAACAGATGCAGGCCGACTGCACCTTTACCAACCATGCCTTTGACAGCCTGATCCCGTCCCTGAAATTTAAAAAATACGACGCGGTGATCTCCGGTATGGACATCACGCCAGAGCGCAGCAAGCAGGTGGCCTTCACCGACCCGTACTACGCCAACTCGGCGGTGGTCATTGCGAAGAAAGGGGCTTATAAATCCTTTGATGAGCTGAAAGGCAAACGCATCGGGATGGAAAACGGCACCACGCACCAGAAATACCTCCAGGACAAGCATCCTGAAGTGAAAACCGTGGCCTATGACAGCTACCAGAACGCGATTATCGACCTGAAAAACGGCCGTATTGATGGCGTATTTGGTGACACCGCGGTCGTCAACGAATGGCTGAAAACCAACCCGCAGCTCGGTACGGCAACCGAAAAAGTGACCGATCCGCAATACTTCGGTACGGGTCTGGGCATTGCGGTGCGTCCGGATAACAAAGCGTTGCTGGCAAAACTGAACGGCGCGCTGAAGGCGATTAAAGCTGACGGTACGTATCAGAAAATCAGCGACCAGTGGTTCCCGCAGTAACCTCTTTTTGTCGGGTGGTCCGGCCTGCGGGGGTGGTCTGTAGGCCGGGTAAGCGCAGCGCCACCCGGCACTCTCTCACAACGGCACGAAGAACCTGAACCGCGCCCCACTCACCGACTCCATCAGCCTGATCCCTCCCCCGTGTAGTTCCAGCATCCGTTTGACAATCAACAGCCCTAACCCACCGCGATTCTCCCGCGATGCTTGCGGATTCAACGCTGAAGGCCGCTGGAACAGATCGTCGCGCAGCGCGGCATCCACACCGGTTCCTGAATCGGCCACCTCAACCTGTAGCTTTTCATTCTCCTGCCATACGGCGAGACGGATCTTGCCGCCGGTGGGGGTATGGCGGATGGCGTTATCCAGCAGATTGGTCACCACGCGCTCTATCATCGAGACATCGGCATACACCAGCGGCAGCGGCCCGGGAACGTCTATCTGGAGCTGAAGCTCGCGCGTGCGCGCCGTGAGCTCAAACTTTTGCGCCACGTCGGAAATAAGCTCTCCCATCGCAAAACGCTCGCGCTGGGGCTTGATGCCGCCGTGCTCAAGACGCGCAAGCTCAAACAACTGCTGTGACAGATGACGCACCTTTTGACCCTGACGCAACGCCGTGGCGAGGTATTGCTGATGCTCCTGCGGCGTCAGTGTGGCGGATTTCAGCGACAGCGTCTCCAGATAGCCCAGCAGCGAGGTCAGCGGCGTGCGTAAGTCGTGGGAAATATTGGCGATAAACTCCCGGCGCTGGCGGTCGCTGTCGGCCAGTTGATCCCACTGCTGGGTGATTTTGCGTGCCAGCTCGATAAAACTGTTACGCAGGAGCGCCACTTCATCTTTTGCTGTCGCATCCGGCTGTTGGACCGCCAGCGCGCGTATCGCGCTCATGCTGTCATGCTCCAGCCCGGCCACTTCACGCGTCAGCCGTTTAACCGGACGCGTGACCCAGTACCAGATCAGTAAGCCCGCCAGCAGGCCAAACAGCGCCACCCAAAGCATTGACCAGAGCACCGTACTCCACAGCGCCTTGTGCCAGGCCATGTCCGCCAGCGCGTTCGACTCCTCGCCCTGTAAAATAATATACAGATAGCCTTTAAGCTCGCCGTCCTGACGTAACGGCGTCGCGCTGAACACTTTCTTGTTCTGGCTACGCGGATCGTCGCCAAAAACCGGCATGGCCGCACCGCTGAGGAACTCCTGTACCGGCGCGAGATTGATGCTTTGTCGCTGAATATGGCCAGGCGGGGCGGCATCGGCCAGAATATCGCCATCCGGGGAGACGACGTACAGTTCCACGCTCGGGTTGAAGGTCATCAGCCTGTCAAAGAGCGGTTTCAGCGCGGTACGGTCGACCCTGCCCTGGGCGTTCAGAATTGGTTCGCGCTGCACGATCTGTTGCGCCAGGCCGCCAGAGAGACGCTGAACCATGGCGTTACCATACTGCATGCTGCTGTAGAGCTGGACGGCGCAGGCGACGGCGGCACAGAGCATCATCAGTAAAATAAACAGCAGCGTCAGGCGCTGGCTCAGGCTAAAGCGGCGCATCATGGTGCGGCTCCGCAAATTTATAGCCTTTGCCCCAGACGGTGCGAATGATCTCCGGCTCGGCAGCGTCTTTTTCAATCTTGATGCGCAGGCGGTTGATGTGGGTGTTAACGGTATGCTCGTAACTTTCGTGCTGATAGCCCCACACCTGCTCCAGCAGCGCCAGACGCGAGAAGACCTCGCCAGGATGGCGGGCAAAGAAGTACAGCAGTTCAAACTCGCGCGGGGTGAGATCCACTATCTGGCCGTGAAGCAGCACGCTGCGGGCCAGCGGGTCGATCGTCAGGCCATGCGCCTGAATATTCCCGGCATTCTGCGCCTGCCCCATCGCCTGCTGGCGGCGGAACAGCGCCTTAATGCGCGCAATCAGCTCCTGCACCGAGAACGGCTTTGCCAGATAATCATCCGCGCCGGTTTCCAGGCCGGTGATCCGATCGGTTTCGCTGCTGCGGGCGCTAATAATGATCACCGGCAGGTAGCGGGTCATCTGGCGAATACGATGGCAAATCTCCAGGCCGTCGACGTTGGGGAGCATGAGATCGAGGATCACCGCGTCCCACGGCTGTTTTTCAAGACACTGTAACGCGTTGCCGCCGTCGGGCTCGTGGGTGATGATGTAGCCTTCATCTTCTAAATTGAGTCGCAGAAGTGCCGCGATATCGTGGTCATCTTCCACCAGCAGGATCTGCTTCATGGGTAAGCCTTATTTCATCTCTTATGACGTAAGCTTACCTGATTTCGCAGGGTTGAAGAGTTCACATTTTGTTGAAGATTTTGCGGATGTCATGCCGGGTGGCGGCTACGCCTTACCCGGGATGCGGGTTAACAACGTCAACACTTCATAATGCGCGGTATGCGGGAACATATCGAAAAGCTGAACGCGTTCAATACGGTAGCCCGGCAGATGAGCGATATCTGTCGCCATGGTACGGGCGTTGCAGCTGGAGTAGATAATGTAATCCGGCGCCATCTGGCTCAGATAGTCGCACAGCGCCTTGCCAATGCCCCGGCGCGGCGGGTTGACCAGCACCAGCTCCGGTACGTTGCCCTGCCCGGTCGCGAACTGCGTGGAATCCAGCGCCTGGAAGTGCAGATTGGTTAATCCGAGCTCAGCGGCAGACTGTTTCGCGCAGGCAATCGCTTCGGCGGCGATCTCAATCCCGGTCAGCTGCATCTCAGGCGTGGCGCAGTGCAGACCAAAGCCCCCGACACCGCAGAACAGATCCCACATATGATGGATGTTTAACGCCCTCACCCAGTCGCGGGCGGTGGCATATAACGCACTCGCCACCGTCGGGTTGGTCTGGAAGAAACTTTGCGGGCGGATCCACAGCGGCACGTCGTTGAACGTTTCCGCCAGTGCATGCTGCCCGGTGAAGAAGATCTCTGTCTCCCCCTCCATAATCGCCATATGCACCGGCTGAATATTGGCGGTAATGACCTTCAGTTGCGGAAGCTGCTCCTGCAGCCACGGCAGCGCCGCGCGCAGTTGTTCCAGCTTGGCTTGCGAGCGCAGCACGAAACGCAGCATCATACCGCCGTCCATCTGGCTCTCGGTCAGGAGGAGATATTTCAGCTCGCCGCGCTTACGGGCGACGTTATAAGGCGTTAACCCCGCGCGGGCAATAAACGGTTTGAGTGCCGCGAAGACCGGCTCAAACGAGGCAGGATAAAGCGGGCAGCCGGTGAGATCTTCCGGCGTACCGTCGCGATGCAGCATGCCCAACAGCGGTTTTTCTACGCTGCCGCTGACCACCATTTTGGCTTTATTACGAAAACCCTGCTCCGGGCCGCTGACGGGGGCGCACCACTCGCCCACCGCATGTTCAGCCAGCAGCTGTTGCAGGTCGGCCATTTTGGCGGTGAGTTGTTGAGAGACCGGCTGTTCTATCCACTGACAGGAGCGGCAGCGTCCGGCGTCATAGAGTGCGCACTGCATAGGAAAACCTTAAGAATAACGAGGGCTGCGATTATACACATTATTGCAGGCGGAAGAACCGCCGGCTTGAAGCTGGAGCAAAGAGCAGCAGGAGCACCAGCATATCGGGTAATTTCTGCATGACCAGCGCATGGAAGATCTCGCGTTTGGATCCACCGGCAATGCTGAACAGCTCCGGATAGCCATAGCCCAGCGAGGCGGCCCACAGATAGCTGGCGGCGGTCACCTGCGTCAGCAGATAGACCCAACGCGCCCAGTTGCGCCCTTTAACCAGCGAAAACGCGCAGTAGATTTCGATAAACACCAGCACAAGGCTGCTGAGGAATACCAGCGTGAGGTTCCAGGTTTGCACGCTGCGGTGAATGAACTCACCGATGCCGCGCGCCCCCAGGGTGTTGAGGATCATCAGTACATCAAGACAGCGGATCATAATAATAGCGAGCGCCGCCACCTGCACCAGCGCAGGTACGTTTGGACGAGCGTGCGTAAGACGTGATTTTTTTAATAATCCCAATGTTTTACTTCCCTGAAAAACAGTGCCGCGTCATGCGCGGCACATCACTGGAAATAATAATTCCTTCAGCCGCGTCTTGCACGCTGGATATCGCGCACGCGCTGCTTTTCCGCGCGCGCCATCAAATACCAGGCGATAAATCCGACAATTCCGACCACGCCGAGGATTATCGACGCCAGGGCGTTGATCTCCGGGTTTACCCCCATGCGCACGCTGGAGAAGACCAGCATTGGCAGCGTCGTCGCCCCTGGCCCGGAAACAAAGCTGGCGATCACCAGATCGTCGAGCGACAGGGTAAAGGCCAGCAGCCAGCCGGAGATCACCGCAGGCATAATCATCGGCAGCGTGATGATGAAAAAGACCTTCACCGGCGTGGCACCGAGATCCATCGCCGCCTCTTCAATGGAGCGATCCAGCTCGCGCAGACGCGAGGAGATGACCACCGCCACGTACGCGGTACAGAAGGTCACATGCGCCAGCCAGATGGTGAGCATGCCGCGATCCGCCGGCCAGCCAATGGCATGCGCCAGCGCCACAAACAGCAGCAGCAGCGACAGGCCGGTGATCACGTCCGGCATCACCAGCGGCGCGGTGATCATAAAGGCAAAGCCGTTCGAGCCGCGAAAACGCCCGAAGCGCACCATCACCAGCGCGGCAATCGTGCCCAGCACGCAGGCCATTGTGGCCGCCAGCGCCGCGATGGTCAGGCTCAGCCCCACCGCGCTCATCATCGCATCGTCGTGGAACAGTTCGCTGTACCAGCGCGTCGACCAGCCTGCCCATACGGTGACCAGTTTGGAGCTGTTGAACGAGTAGATCACCAGCATCAGCATCGGCGCATACAGGAAGGTAAAGCCGATCACCAGGATCGCAATTCGCCACGGAGAGCGCACTACCGGTAAGTTGTTCATCCGTGGTCTCCCATCTGTTTCTGCTGATGCTTGTGGAACCACATGATCGGCAGGATCAGCAGCAGCAACATCACGATCGCCACCGCGGAGGCTACCGGCCAGTCGCGGTTATTGAAGAACTCCTGCCACAACACGCGGCCAATCATGATGCTGTCCGGGCCGCCGAGCAGTTCCGGGATCACAAACTCCCCAACCGCCGGAATAAACACCAGCATCGACCCGGCGATAATCCCGCCTTTGGTCAGCGGCACAATCACGCTGAAGAAAGTCTTCAGCGGACGGGCGCCCAGATCCAGCGAGGCTTCCACCAGCGAATAGTCGATACGCGTCAGCGCCGTATAGATCGGCAGCACCATAAACGGCAGGTAGGCGTACACAATCCCGATATAGACCGCGAGATTGGTGTGCAGAATAGTCAGCGGCTGATCGATAACCCCTAACCACATCAGGAAGTTATTCAGCACCCCGTTATTTTTCAGGATCCCCATCCACGCGTAGACGCGGATCAGGAACGAGGTCCACGACGGCAGGATCACCAGCAGCAGCAGAATATTGCGCGTCGAGGGCTTACTGTGCGCCACCGCCCATGCCAGCGGGTAGCCCATCAGCAGACAGCAGAGCGTGGAGATCGCCGCCACCTGCAGTGACTGCAAATAGGCTTCGACATAAAGCGGATCTTCCGTCAGCTGCAGGAAGTTGCCAAGGTTAAGCGTCAGCGTCAGCTGGCCGTCTGCCCAGTCCAGCAGATTGGTGTAAGGCGGGATCGCCCGCGCCATTTCCGCCAGGCTTATCTTGAAAACGATCAGGAACGGCAGCATGAACAGCAGGATCAGCCACACGTAAGGCATGGCAATCACCAGCTTGCGGCCGTGGTTCATCTGCATGCGCGCCAGCCAGTGCGCAAAGCCGCCCGGTTTTTCGACGCGGGCTGGCGGTTCAAGTGTACTCATTGGCCGCTCCTTATACCGTCAGCACGACACAACTGTCCGCATCCCAGCACAGACGCACTTCGTCGCCCCAGGTCGGCAGTCC
Source organism: Enterobacter sp. SECR19-1250 (assembly GCF_013391025.1). Taxonomy (NCBI): domain Bacteria; kingdom Pseudomonadati; phylum Pseudomonadota; class Gammaproteobacteria; order Enterobacterales; family Enterobacteriaceae; genus Enterobacter; species Enterobacter sp. SECR19-1250. Next base: position 11,864 of record NZ_JACASJ010000099.1, read on the forward strand.
TTTACGGTAGCGATGTTCGTTTTGCAGCTGGGCGCTGAGCATCTGCCCGCTCTTCAGACGGACGTGGTAAATAGAGAGATCGCCCAGATAGGCAATGTGCACCACTTCGCCCACGGCAAAGTTAAAGCCATCGGCCGGAGGATCTTCACAGAGCATGATTTTCTCCGGTCGCAGGGCGATATAGACCGGCACGTTGTCTACCACGGAGTTATCCGGGTCGACCTTCAGCGGATGCTGCAGCCCCGGCGATTCGATGATCAGCCCGTCTTCTTCACGCGCTTTCAGCAGCCCTTCAAAAACATTCACCGAGCCGATGAACTCCGCGCTGTAACGGGTAGTCGGGTGTTCATAAATCTCTTCCGGCTCGCCAATCTGTACGAACTTACCGCGGTTCATGATCGCGATACGCCCGGCCATGGTCATGGCCTCTTCCTGGTCGTGGGTGACCATCACGCAGGTCACGCCCACGCGTTCGAGGATATCCACCACTTCGAGCTGCATACGGTCGCGCAGTTTTTTATCCAGGGCACCCATCGGCTCATCAAGCAGCAGCAGTTTCGGGCGTTTCGCCAGGCTTCGGGCCAGTGCCACGCGCTGACGCTGACCACCAGAAAGCTGGTGCGGTTTACGCTTCGCGAACTCCTGCATATGCACCAGACTCAGCATCTCCGCCACACGCGCGGTGATTTCGGCTTTCGGCAGCTTGTCCTGCTTCAGGCCAAACGCGATGTTCTGCTCCACCGTCATATGGGGGAACAGCGCGTAAGACTGGAACATCATGTTAATCGGACGCTGATACGGCGGTACGCTGGAGAGATCCACGCCATCCAGCACAATCTGCCCGGCGGTAGGTTGTTCAAACCCGGCCAGCATGCGCAGCAAGGTTGATTTACCGCAGCCAGACGCCCCGAGAAGGGCAAATATTTCGCCTTTGTAGATAGTCAGGCTGACGTCGTCCACGGCATGCTGGCCATCGAAAGATTTGGTGAGGTTACGAATTTCAAGTAGCGGGGTCAGCGCTTTACGGACTTTCGCCTGCGGGCGGGGGATCGCGTCATTCACGGGGTGTTCTCCGGCATAGATCAAAACTGGTGCAAACGCACCGTCAGGGTGCGCATCGCCGGGCGGCGCGAACGCTTGCCCGGCCTACGGGTTGTGTCGGCCCGGTAAGCGATAGCGCCACCGGGCAACGTTACCAAACGCCGTTATTTCCCGCTTTTCACCTTGGTCCACGCACGGGTACGTACGCGGTCAATTTTTGGATCCTGTACTTTCAGGGTGAAGAGCTTGGCAAACACATCCGCTGGCGGATAGATAGCCGGATTATTACGGATCTCTTCGCTAATCAGTGGCAAGGAGGCCTTGTTACCGTTGGCGTAGTAGACATGGTCGCTGATATGAGCAATCACTTCCGGACGCATCAGGTAGTTTAGGAACTGATACGCTTCATCTTTGTTTTTCGCATCGGCAGGCATGGCGAAGACATCAAAGAAGGCCAGCGCCCCCTCTTTCGGAATGAAGTAGGAGACATTCACGCCGTTTTTCGCCTCTTTCGCGCGGTTAGCCGCCTGCCAGACGTCCCCTGCCCAGCCAATTGCCACGCAGATATCGCCGTTAGCCAGGTCGTTAATGTACTGTGAAGAGTGGAAGTAACGGATATTCGGACGCAGCTTCAGCAGCAGATCGGTTGCCGGGCCGGTGTAATCATCCGCCTTGTTGCTGTTCGGATCTTTGCCGAGATAGTTCAGCACGGTGGCGAAAATCTCTTCCGGGGCATCCAGGAAGGAGACGCCGCAGCTTTTCAACTTGGCGAGGTTCTCCGGCTTCAGCACCACGTCCCAGCTGTCCAGCTTGACGTCCGGGCCCAGCGCCGCTTTGACTTTATCCACGTTGTAGCCAATACCGGTGGTCGCCCACAGATACGGCATGGCGTATTTGTTCTCCGGGTCATGCTTAGAGACCAGCTTCAGCACTTCCGGGTCGAGGTTTTTCCAGTTTGGTAACTTGCTCTTGTCCAGCGGCTGGAAAACGCCTGCGGTCAGCTGACGCTCCAGGAAACTTGCGGACGGTACCACCAGGTCAAAACCGGTGCTGCCTGCCATCAGTTTGCCTTCCAGCACTTCGTTGGAATCAAACACGTCGTAGACCACTTTAATGCCGGTCTCTTTTTCAAAATTAGCCACCGTGTCCGGGGCAATATAGTCAGACCAGTTATAAACATGCAGCGTTTTTTGTTCCGCAGCGAGCGTGCCGGCAGAGACGGCCATCAGAGCACCCGCAACCAGACCCGATAACCATTTTTTATTCAAGGCGATCATAGTGTTATTCCTTCTGAAAGCTCGTTAACAAACGAACTAAAACTGTGCAATCTGGATATATGCAAAAATCATGCATAGTTTGTCGCTCTGCTCAAAATAAAAAGAAACCTCTTTACCCGGCAGGATCCGCTCGCTTTTTTAAGCATCGCAAGAATAACTGTAGCCCGTGTCTCCGGCTATAGCCCAGACGAAAAAACGCCTTTTATCAATTTTTTATGCAGGTTATGTCTACGTGATAAGCCGAAATGGCCTTTGAGGAGGTGAAAAATTCTTTAAAGAAAGGTTAAAAGCAGCAGAATAAATGGCGTTATGCAGCCGCTCTGGCAGCGACTGCGCAAAAGTCAGACAGGCTTAGTGAAGAAAATTGGGAGATGCATCATTATTCTCTGCATCGTCTTCCGCGCTGTACAGCAGATGGTGTGCATTGGCCTCCATCATTACCATCGAAATTTGCTCTTCACTCAAACGCATAAACCAGGCGAACTGCTTGAAGGAGAGCCCCGCGCCGGAGAACAAAGACTGGCAAACGACCAGTTTTGGCAGATTATCATCCTGTATATCGAGGAATGCTTTCACCGTCAAAGAACTGGCGTTGATCGCAGAGAGGTCAGAGGCCAGCGCCAGCAGCGCAGACGGCTTAACTTCTGCCAGCGCAGAGAAGAGGATCACGTCGTTAATGAGATCGATTTTGGCATCAAAAATGCCGTCGAAATTCTGCATGTGAGGCAGATGCAGCGCCTGGCAGGAATCACATTCAAAGAAGGTGATACCGGCATCATCAAGCCATTGACGTAACGTATCCAGTGTTGGAACGACCTGTAAATCCATCGCGGTGGAGCCTCTTTAGTAAAAACTTCGCATAGGGTACTCAAAAAGTGCGCGGTAATCCATTTAACCACCCGTTTTAAGACAGTAGCCCGGCGTGGCATGACGCTCAATCCATGCAATCATTTTACCTGCAATATCGACACCGGTGGTTTTTTCTACCCCTTCCAGCCCGGGCGAGGCATTCACTTCCATCACCAGCGGCCCGCGCGTTGCGCGCAGAAGGTCTACGCCTGCCACGTCCAGCCCCAGCGTTTGCGCCGCTTTCACGGCAATCTCCCGCTCGCGCTCGCTGATATCAGCAACCCGCGCAACGCCGCCCCGGTGGAGGTTGGAGCGAAAATCGCCCTCTTTCGCCTGACGCTCAATGGCCGCCACCACCTCATTGCCCACCACGAAACAGCGGATATCGCGCCCTTTGGCCTCTTCGATGTACTCCTGCACCAGAATGTGCGCATTCAGGCCGCGGAAGGCGTCAATCACGCTCTCTGCTGCCTGTCGCGTCTCTGCCAGCACCACGCCAATACCCTGTGTGCCTTCCACCAGCTTGATGACCAGCGGCGCACCGCCCACCATGTCGATCAGATCGCTGGTGTCGTCCGGGGAGTGAGCGATACCGGTGACCGGAAGATCGATACCCTGGCGGGCGAGCAGCTGCAGCGAGCGCAGCTTATCCCGGGCGCGGGAAATGGCGACAGATTCGTTGAGAGGATAGCTGCCCAGCATTTCAAACTGGCGCAGCGCGGCCGTACCGTAATAGGTGATCTGCGAGCCGATGCGGGGGATCACCGCATCAAAATGCGGTAGCTTGCGGCCTTTGTAATGGATCGAGGAAGCAGCAGGGTCAATGTTCATATAGCAGGACATCGGATCGAGGATCTCAATCTGATGTCCGCGTTTTGCCGCCGCTTCTCGCAGGCGTTTGCATGAATAGAGCGTTCCATCCCGGGACAAAATGGCAATTTTCACCCTGCACCTCTCTAAAGACATGGGAAAAGCCTGCGTATCATACCGAATGGACTAGCGCGTCGCCCAGCCCTGTTTGTGCAGATAATCGAGAATAAACGGGCGATTTTCTTTAATGATGGTACGGCGGATGTGGTCGCTCCAGGTATCGCGGCGGTTATTGCTGCCGCGCGTCATGTAATAATGCGCCAGCTCTTCATCGTATTGATTCAGAACATCCAGGTCGACCGGCTGGTAGTGGTTTTCATGGACCAGCATCGCCGCAGGCAGGCGCGGCTTGAGATCCGGGTTGTCAGCAGGCCAGCCGAGGCAGAGACCGAACAGGGGCAGGACGTGCTTCGGCAGCTTCAGTAGTTCGGTTACGCTTTCAATATTGTTACGCAGCCCGCCGATATACACGCCGCCTAATCCCAGCGATTCCGCCGCCGTAAAGGCGTTTTGCGCCATCAGCGCGGTATCGACCACGCCCAGCAGCAGCTGTTCTGCCAGCCCCAGCTCGGCTTCAGGGCAAATTTGCAGGTGGCGGTTAAAGTCAGCGCAGAATACCCAGAACTCGGCGGCCTGGGCTACATGCTTCTGCCCGCCCGTGAGCGTCACCAGCTGCTCGCGCATGGCCTTGTCGGTAATACGAATAATCGAACTGCACTGCAGAAAGCTGGAGCTCGAGGTGGCTCTGGCGCTGTCGATGATGGCCTCACGCTGCGCCTCGGTAATGGGCTCATCGGTGAAGTGGCGGATAGAACGGTGGGAACGGAGCAGGTCAATTGTTGGCGTCATCGTCTCTCTCTTTGTCTTGCTTAATACGTGTGGCAGCCAGTATAGGCAATGATGCGCGGCATGTAATTGGCGAAACATAGCTCAAGGATATTAAAGCGACAGGCGAAACCTACTTTAATGACGGCAGGTTATCGTGCACTATACGTGTCATTCGCCGTCAGGCTTGTTTTTTGAGGAGAGAGAAATGTTTGCAGTAATTTTTGGTCGTCCAGGATGCCCTTACTGTGTGCGCGCAAAAGAGCTGGCTGAAAAACTGACTGAAGAGCGTGATGACTTTAACTTCCGCTATGTGGATATCCACGCAGAAGGCATCACCAAAGCCGATCTGGAAAAAACCGTGGGTAAACCGGTTGAAACCGTACCGCAGATCTTCCTCGATCAGAAACACATTGGCGGCTGCACCGATTTTGAAGCTTACGCTAAAGAACATCTGGGGCTGTTTGCCGCTCAGTAATCACTAAGGAAGGTGCGAACAAGTTCCTGATATGAGATCATCATATTCATCCGGAGC